>JBMTAR010000068.1:0-10001 GCA_049428925.1 Gemmatimonadaceae bacterium | reverse complement strand
CTCGAACTTGTGACCTCCACGATGTCAACGTGGCGCTCTAACCAACTGAGCTAACGGCCCTCGTCCCACCGCCGTCACCCCGAGGGGTACAGCGCCACTCCATATACACTGCGCACAGAGCGGGAAACGGGACTCGAACCCGCGACCCCAACCTTGGCAAGGTTGTGCTCTACCAACTGAGCTATTCCCGCGTGGAGCGAAGGTTAGGGTGGGACGGGGGGCGCGGCAAGCGGAGCGGCGCATCGGATCCGCACATCGTACCCACGCCGCCGGGCGGTTATTATCGCCGGATGCACGTCCTGCGCGTCCCGGGCGACAAGTCGATCTCGCATCGCGCCCTCCTGATCGCGGCGCTCGGCGAGGGCCCTAGCGAGCTCCGCGGCGTTCTCGTCTCGGCCGATGTGGAGGCGACGGCCCGGGCGTTGCGCGCCCTCGGCGTGCCCGTCCCTCCGCTCGACTCGGCGGTGATGGTCGTGCCCGGCGTCGGTCTGCGCGGTCTCCACACGCCGGACGCGCCCATCGACTGCGCGAACAGTGGCACGACGGCTCGACTCATCGCGGGGCTCGCCGCGGGGGCCGGACTCGAGGCCACCCTCGTCGGGGACCAGAGCCTCTCGCGCCGGCCGATGCGCCGCGTCGCGGAGCCGCTTCGGGCGATGGGCGTGGCGGTGGAGTTGCCGCCGCACGAGGGACTGCCGATGACCATCCGGGCTGGGGCGGTGCGCGGCCTCACCTGGCACGGGGTCGTCGCGAGCGCGCAGGTGAAGGGTGCCGTGCTGCTCGCCGGGCTCGTCGGACAGGTGCCCGTCGAGGTGCACGAGCCGTTGCCGACGCGCGATCACACCGAGCGACTGCTTGAGGCGCGCGGTGTCGATCTCATCCGTGATGGAGCGATGGTCGCCCTGCGACCGAGTGGTGCCATCGGCGTTGGTCCCATCGACGTCCCAGGGGATCCGTCGAGCGCGGCCTTCCTCCTTGGTGCCGTCGCCTGCGGGGCGAGCGATGGCGTCCGGGTGCTCGGGGTCACGGTCAATCCGACACGACTGGGGGCGGTCACGGTGCTCCGCCGGATGGGGCTGCCGGTTCGGCTCGAGGGGATGCGCGTCGTCGGTGGAGAGCCGGTCGCGGACCTCGTCGCCGGCCGTGCGGACGAGAGGGATCCCGTGGCGCCCGCACTCGTCGGGGTGACGATCGATCCGACGGAGGTCCCCGCGCTCATCGACGAGCTCCCGGTGCTCGCCTGCATCGCCGCCCGTGCGGAAGGTGAGACCCGCGTCACAGGGGCCGCGGAGCTCCGCGTCAAGGAGAGTGATCGAATCCGCCTCATCGTCGAGAACCTTCGGGCGGTCGGGGCCGAGGCCGAGGAATTTCCCGACGGGTTCGTCATCCGCGGCGGCGATCGCCCGCTCTCGGGACGGGTGCGGACCGCGGGGGACCATCGGATCGCGATGGCATTCGGCGTGCTCGGGGCGGTCCCCGGAAACGCGATTGTCATCGACGACCCATCGTGCGTCGCGGTCTCCTGGCCTAGCTTCTGGAATGCGCTCGATGCCTGCCGCCGCTGACCTTACCCGTCCGTTGGTGATCGCCATCGACGGACCCGCCGCGTCGGGAAAGTCGAGTACCGCGAAGCGCGTGGCGGCCGTCCTCGGGATCCGCCACGTCGACTCGGGGGCGCTCTACCGCGCCGCGACGGCGGCGATGCTGCGGCGCGTGCCCGACGAGGTGACGTGGACCGAGGCGTCGGTCCTGCAGGCGGCGCGCGGCGTCTCGCTGGAGCCCGTCGACGGGACCTTCCGCCCCCTGCTGGATGGGGCACCGGCGGAGGCCGAACTGCGCGGTGTCGCGGTGACCTCGCGGGTCTCCGTGGCGGCGCGGATGCCCGGGGTGCGGGCCTGGGTGAACACGATGATCCGGGCCGCGGCGGCATCGCACCCGGTCGTGGTCGACGGGCGGGACATGGGCTCGGCGGTGTTCCCGGAGGCGGCCGTGAAGGTCTTTCTTGTCGCAGACCCAGCGGAACGGGCGCGGCGGCGGCTGCTGGAGCGGCACGGCCGGGAACCGGTGCCGGCCGAGGTGACGGCGGAGGTGGAGGCGCTGATGCGTCGGGATGCCGCGGACGCCGCGCAGACAATCGAAGCCCCTGGGGCGGTCCGGATTGACACCACGCGGCTGACCCAGGAGGAGCAGGTGGAGCGGATTGTCGCGCTGGCGCGTGGGGTAGGGCAGGGCTAAGTTTCGGGGCTCTACCCACCCCACGCCTCGACGCGGCGCGCCGAACCCTCCGCGACCGGAGTCCCACCCGTATGACCACCACCGAAGAAGTGCTGTCGCCCGAGCTGATCGCCCGCCGGAAGCGCGACGCCCAGAAGGCCCAGCTGCGCCCCCTCGCCAACCGCCGCCCCGAACTCTACGACGAGGACGAGATCGCCTCCGAGTCGTTCGAGGCGATGATGGATATGTACAACGGCACGCTCGCCTCGATCGAAGAGGGTGAGATCGTGCAGTCCACGGTCCTGGAGATCCGTGAGAACCTCGTCGTCCTCGACATCGGCTTCAAGTCCGAGGGGACGATCCCGCTCGAAGAGTTCAAGGACATGCCGGACCTCAAGCCCGGCGACGCCGTCGAGGTCCTGCTCGAGCACCTCGAGGACAGCGAGGGCTCGGTCGTCCTATCGAAGAAGAAGGCCGACTTCATGCGCGTGTGGGAGCGGATCCGCGTCGCGTACGAGTCCGACCAGCCGGTCGAGGGTGTCCTCGTCAAGAAGATCAAGGGCGGTGTGGTGGTCGACCTGATGGGCGTCGACGCCTTCCTCCCGGGGTCGCAGATCGCGCTCCGTCGCGTCCCGAACATCGACGATCTCCTCGGCCAGAAGTACGAGTTCAAGATCATCAAGCTCAACAAGCGCCGTCGGAACATCGTCGTCTCGCGCCGCGTGATCCTCGAGACCGAGCGCGCCGGCAAGCGCGAGAAGCTCATGAAGGAGCTGGGCAAGGACCAGGTCCGGAAGGGCGTCGTCAAGAACATCACCGACTTCGGCGCCTTCATCGACCTCGGCGGCGTGGACGGCCTGCTCCACATCACCGACATGTCGTGGGGCCGCATCTCGCATCCGAGCGAGATGGTGCAGATCGGGATGGAGCTCGAGGTCAAGGTCCTGGACATCGACTGGGAGCGCGAGCGCATCTCGCTCGGCCTCAAGCAGCTCCAGGCGTACCCGTGGAAGGACGTCGCCGAGAAGTATCCGGTCGGCACCCGCGTCTCGGGCAAGGTCGTCTCGATCACGAACTACGGCGCTTTTATCGAGCTCGAGCCGGGCATCGAGGGGCTCGTCCACATCTCCGAGATGAGCTGGACCCGCAACGTCCGGCACCCCTCGAAGCTCGTCAGCATCGGCGAGTCGATCGAGGCGGTGGTGCTCAAGGTCGACACCACCGAGGAGAAGATCTCGCTCGGCATGAAGCAGACCGAGCAGGATCCGTGGATGGTGCTGCCGGAGAAGTATCCGGTCGGCACGCGCCTCACCGGCAAGGTCCGCAACCTCACCTCGTTCGGCGCCTTCGTCGAGATCGAGCCGGGCATCGACGGGCTCATCCACATCTCCGACATGTCCTGGACGAAGCGCGTCCAGCACCCGTCCGAGGTCGTGAAGAAGGGCGACACCGTCGACGTCGTGATTCTCAACATCGACGCCGAGAACAAGCGCATCTCGCTCGGCCTGAAGCAGGCGTCGGAGGATCCGTGGCTCCGCATCGGCGAGACGTACCCGGTCGGTACCGAGCTCCCGGGCAGCGTTGCCCGCCTGATGGACAAGGGCGTCGTCGTCGACATCGGCAACGACATCGAGGGCTTCATCCCGCTCTCGCACTTCGAGGGGCAGGTGAACAGCCCGGCCGACGTCGCCTGGGAGGCGATGAAGGTCAACGTCCGTATCCTCGAGGTCGACCCGATCCATCGCCGGATCGTGCTCGGCGTCGTCGACATCCCGGCGGGGCAGGAGCGGCCCGCCGAGCCGTCGAAGGTGCACTCCGAGGATGAGATCCCGGAGATCCCGGCTGACCTCGACGAGGCGATGGACGACTGATCGTCCGCTCGTCGGTCCCGCGCCCCCCCCCCCCCCCCCCCGCGTCCGTTCCGGCACGTAGATTCCTCCGCCGATGCGAGTCTCCCCCCTGATTCTCGCGGTCCTCGCGGCCGCGTGCGCGCAGCCGCCGCGCCTCGTCGTCTCCGATGCAGACCGCGTGCTCACCGGCGTGCAGCTCGAGGCGCCGAACCCCGGGCTCCCCGGACCGCTCCCCGTCGCCGCATTCCACTACGGCAGCGGGACCGACCGTCGCCGCGCCGCGTATCGGGATTCGGTCACCGTGCGGACGACGCCGGTGAACGCGACGCCCTTCCTCCGGGACATCGACGCGAAGGCCCTGCGGCGGCGCTGGACGTATTGGGGGTTCGATGCGCGCGCGCTGCCGCGGAATGGGCGGGTCTGGCATCCCGAGGGCGCCGGGCCCTTTCCGCTCGTCTTGATCGTGCACGGCAATCATGACATGAAAGACTTCTCCGACCCGGGTTACGAATGGCTCGGGCGGCACCTCGCGAGTCGCGGCTACATCGCCGTCTCGGTGGACGAGAACTTCCTGAACGGTGGTATCCGCACGGAGAACGACGCACGCGCCTGGATGCTGCTGCAGCACCTCGCGCTCTGGCGTCGCTGGGCGACGGATCCCGGCTTTCCGCTTCACGGGCGGGTCGACCTCTCGCGGATCGCCCTGATCGGGCACTCGCGCGGCGGGGACGCCGTCGCGATCGCGAGCGGATTCAATCGGCTCACCCACTGGCCGGACGACGCGCGCATCCGCTTCGACTTCGGCTTCGACCTCAAGGCGATCATCGCCATCGCGCCGGTGGACGGGCAGTACAATCCCTCCGACAAGCTCCCGCCCGTCCGCGGGGTCAATTACTTCGTGATGCACGGGTCGCACGACAGCGACGTCTCCACCTTCATTGGCCAGCGGACGTTCCTCCGCACCGATGTCTCGGACCCGGCGAGCGTGAAGGCGGCGCTCTACGTGTACCGCGCCAATCACGGGCAGTGGAACACCGTCTGGGGGGACAACGACGTCGGGGAGATGGGGCGCTGGCTCGCCAAGCGGTCGCTCCTGAGCGGGGAGGAGCAGCGGGATATTGGCCGGATCTTCTTCACCGGGTTCCTCGAGCTCGCCGTGCGAGGCGACCGGCGCTACGAGCCCATGTTCCGGGATCATCGGACGGTCGGCGCGTGGTTGCCGCGGACGCTCTACGTATCGCAGTTCGCCTCCGGCGGTGAGCGGCGGATCGCCACGTTCGAGGAGGATATTGACGTCACCACCGCGACCGCCGGCGGTGCGGTGGCCGCGCGTGGACTCACGCTCTGGCGCGAGGGGAGCATTCCCACGCGCGCGACCTCGCGTGGCGCGACGTTCGAGACGACCGCTGTCTACCTCGGCTGGAGTGCGCCAACGGATTCCACGGCGGCGCCTGACCCCGATCGCGCCTGGTATGAGGTCGCGCTGCCGACGGGGGCGATCGGCCCCGATGACCGCCTCACCTTCAGCCTCGCCCAGCTCGCGCTTCGGCCTGGGCCGTTGAGTGTGCGCGACACGCTCACCCCCGACACCGCGGTCGCGGCACCGGCTGCCGGGCGCGACCCCAGCGGGTCGAGGGCGCGCGCCTCGCGCGCGACTCGGGCGCGGAGCGCTGCCGACGCGGCTCGACGCGCTCGGCTCCCGGCAGACTCGCTGCGCGTCGACCTCAGTGTGGAACTCCTGACCCACGACGGACGTCGCGCCACGGTGCCGCTCTCCGAGGTGGTCGCCCTCCGACCGCCGCTGACAATCCGGCTCTATCGTCACGCGTACATCGAGACACGCGTCACCGGGTCACCCCGTGACCACGAGTACGCGCTGCAGCGCGTGGAGGTACCGTTCGCGCGCTTCGTGGCGGCGCTGCCCGGGCTCACCCCGGCGGCGGTGCGGGCGCTGCGGTTCCGCTTCGACCGCACGCCGGCTGGCGCGATCCTCCTCGACGACATCGGCATCGAACCACCCTGAGCGGCGTCGCGCCTTCGGCCCTCGATGTTCCGCCCTCTACCTTTCCCATCATGTCCGTGATGCGCGAGAAACTCGCTTTACTCAACCGACGTCGCGCCGAGTCCGAGCTCGGCGGCGGGGCCGAGCGGCTTCAGGCCCAGCACGCCAAGGGGAAGCTCTCGGCCCGCGAGCGGCTCGACCTGTTGCTCGACGAGGGGAGCTTCGTCGAGCTCGATCGGTTCGTCACGCATCGCGGCACCGACTTCGGCGTCGAGGCGCAGCGGCCGTATGGCGACGGCGTCGTCACGGGGCACGGGCGCATCGATGGGCGCCTCGTCTACGTCTTCTCGCAGGACTTCACCGTCTTCGGCGGGTCGCTCTCCGAAGCGCACGCGTCGAAGATCTGCAAGGTGATGGACCTCGCCGTCCAGAACGGCGCTCCGATGATCGGCTTGAATGACAGCGGGGGCGCGCGCATCCAGGAGGGCGTCGTCTCGCTCGGCGGGTACGCCGAGATCTTCTATCGGAATGTGCAGGCCTCCGGCGTGGTGCCGCAGATCTCGGCCGTCCTCGGGCCCTGCGCCGGCGGTGCGGTGTACTCCCCCGCGATGACCGATTTCATCTTCATGACCCGCGGTACGTCGTACATGTTCGTGACGGGGCCGAACGTGGTGAAGACGGTCACCCACGAGGAGGTGACGATGGAGGCGCTCGGCGGTGCCGACACGCACGGCGGCACCTCCGGCGTCTCCCACTTCACCACCGACTCCGAGGTCGAGTGCCTGCAGGGGATCCGAGCGCTGCTGCGCTACCTGCCGAGCAACAACCTCGATCCCGCGCCGCGCGGGGCCGGCACCGACCCGCGGGACCGGCGCGACGAGGGGCTCCTCGACGTCATCCCCGACGCGCCGACCCAGCCGTACGACATGCACGAGGTGCTCCGGCGCGTGGTGGACGACGGCGAATTTCTCGAGGTGCAGCGGGACTGGGCGGGCAATATCCTGTGCGGCTTCGCGCATCTGGGCGGACACGCGGTTGGGATCGTTGCCAACCAGCCCGCGGTGCTCGCGGGCGTCCTCGACATCGACGCGAGTGTGAAGGCGGCGCGCTTCATCCGCTACTGCGATGCTTTCAATCTCCCGGTCGTGACCTTTGAGGACGTGCCGGGCTTCCTCCCCGGCGTCGCCCAGGAGCACGGCGGTATCATCCGCCACGGCGCCAAGCTGCTCTACGCGTACTGCGAGGCGACGGTGCCGAAGCTCACCGTCATCACGCGGAAGGCGTATG
This sequence comes from Gemmatimonadaceae bacterium, assembly GCA_049428925.1. Classification (GTDB taxonomy): domain Bacteria; phylum Gemmatimonadota; class Gemmatimonadetes; order Gemmatimonadales; family Gemmatimonadaceae; genus Pseudogemmatithrix. The sequence goes on along the minus strand of JBMTAR010000068.1, from coordinate 2,648 downwards.
GCGGGGCGTACGACGTGATGAGCTCCAAGCATATCCGCGGCGATTTCAACGTCGCGTGGCCGACGGCGGAGCTCGCGGTGATGGGCCCCAAGGGCGCGGTGGAGATCCTGTTCAAGCGCGAGATCGCCGAGGCGCCGGACCCCGCGGCGGCGATGGAGGCGAAGGTCGCGGAGTACACCGAGACGTTCGCGAACCCGTACGTCGCGGCGAGTCGTGGCTACCTCGACGATGTGATCGACCCGCGGGACACGCGCCCGCGGCTGATCGAGGCGCTCGAGACGCTGCAGGGGAAGCGCGTCCGTCCGCCCGCGAAGAAGCATGGTTCGATCCCGCTCTGACGCGATGCGCCCCCTTCGGACCGTCCTCATCGCCAATCGTGGCGAGATCGCGCTGCGGGTGATCCGTGCCTGTCGTGAGCTCGGGTTGCGTTCCATCGCGGTGTACTCCGATGCGGATGCCGGCGCGCCGCACGCCCGTGCCGCCGATGTCGCGGTGCGGATCGGGCCCGCGCCGGCGTCGGAGAGTTATCTGCGTGGCGATCACCTCATCGAGGTCGCCGTGGCGCACGGGGCGGATGCGATCCATCCGGGATATGGCTTCCTCTCCGAGCGGGAGTGGTTCGCGCGCGCGGTGCGGGAGGCGGGGCTGATCTGGGTGGGGCCGCCGGCGGAGGCGATCGCGGCGATGGGATCGAAGACCGCGGCCCGGAGCCTCGCGATCAAAGCGGGGACCCCGGTGGTCCCCGGGACGACCACGCCGCTCCGCGATGCCGCGGAGGCGCAGACGCTCGCCGCAGAGTTCGGCTATCCCGTGCTCCTCAAGGCGGCCGCCGGCGGCGGCGGAAAGGGGATGCGCGTGGTGCGGGAGCCGGGGGAGGTGGCCGGCGCGCTCGAGTCGGCGCGTCGTGAGGCGCGGAACGCCTTCGGCGATGACGCCGTGTATCTCGAGAAGTTCATCGAGGGCCCGCGGCACGTCGAGATCCAGGTGCTCGCCGACGCGCACGGCACCTGCGTCGCACTCGGCGAGCGCGAGTGCTCGATCCAGCGGCGACACCAGAAGATGATCGAGGAGGCGCCGAGCGTCGCGGTGACGCCGGAGCTCCGCGCGCGGATGGGCGCCGCCGCGGTCGCCGCCGCGCAGGCCGCCGGCTACGTCAATGCGGGGACCTGCGAGTTCCTGCTCGACCGACACGGGGCATTCTACTTCCTCGAGATGAACACCCGCATCCAGGTGGAGCATCCCGTCACGGAGCTCGTGACGGGGCTCGACCTCGTGCAGTGGCAGCTGCGGATCGCGGCGGGGGAGCGGCTCCCGTTCACGGAGGCGCCGGCGCCCCGCGGTTGGGCGATCGAGTGTCGGATCACGAGCGAGGATCCCGCGAGCGGCTTCCTACCGTCCACCGGGCGGGTCACGCGGCTCGAACTTCCGACCGGCCCCGGCGTGCGCTGGGATGGTGGCATCGACGTCGGCAGCACGGTGGGGCTGCACTACGACCCGATGCTCGCGAAGCTGATCGTCCATGCGCCGACGCGTGCCGACGCGATCGCCCGAATGCGTCGCGCTCTCGACGACCTCCTCATCGACGGGGTGGCGACCTCGGCTGTTTTCCACCGGCGCCTGATGGACGACCCCGCGTATCAGGCGGGCGACGTCGATATCCAATGGCTGGAGGGGCGTCTCCCCGCGCTCCTTGCCGACACGCCGGATGCGGTGACGACGCGACGGATCGCCGTGGCCGCCGCCCTCCTCGCCGCCCGCGAGCGATCCGGCGTGGTTTCGGCCCACCGCCGCTTGGCCGAATCCGCGCCTGCGGATGTGGTGCCGAACGCTGTTGCCGCCGTGGACGGCGGGGCCGCTTGGTGGCAGGCGGCGCGTCGCGACGGCCTCGGCGGGCTGTGAGCGCGGTGTCGATGTCGCCGGAGACGCGGGTCTCCTTCGAGGTGGCGTCGCTCGCCGCTGGCGGCGACGGCGTCGGCCGGGTGGATGGGCTCGTCGTGTTCACCCCGCGCACCGCGCCCGGGGATCGTATCGCCGCGTCGGTCGCGGTCGAGGGACGGGTCGGTCGAGGGACGCTGATTGAGGTGGAGCAGCCGTCGGCGGATCGGGTGGTCGCCACGTGCGCGCATTACGAGGCCCCGGACCGATGCGGTGGATGCCAATGGCAGCACGTCGCGCTCGAGGCGCAGCGCGAGGCAAAGCGCCGGATGGTGCAGGACGCCTTCGCACGCATCGGACGGCGCACCGTGCCCCTACCGACGATCCGGGGCGGCGCACCGTGGCGGTACCGTCGCGCCCTCACGCTCGCCATCCGCCGACGCGGGGACCGCGTGTGGGCGGGGATGCGCGCGCACGACGATCCGGAGGCGGTCTTCGCGCTCGAGGACTGTCACATCACCGAGTCGCGCGTGGTGGAGACGTGGCGAGCGATCCTCGCCGCGGCGGCGCATCTGCCGGCGGCGTCGCGCCTGCGCGGGACCGTGCGGTGGCTCGAGGCGGAGCCGGGGTTCGTGCTAGAGGGTGGGGAGGCGTGGCCGGCGCTCGAGGCGTTCCTCTCCGCGGTCCCCTCGCTCGGCGCGGTCTGGTGGCAGGCGGAGGGGCGCCGGCGGCGCCTTGTGGCGGACCGGCGCGGGCGGGGGGGGCCCGCGGCG
>JBMTAR010000067.1:0-10216 GCA_049428925.1 Gemmatimonadaceae bacterium | reverse complement strand
GATGATCGCGGTGAACTGGTCGATCTGCATCATCCCGAGGTTCGAGACGGAGAAGGTCGAGCCGGTGAACTCCTCCGGCTTGAGCTTCCGCTCGCGCGCCTTCTTCGCGAGGGACTTCGCCTCGGCGGCGATGGCGCCCATTCCCTTGGAGTCGGCGTCGAAGATCACCGGCACGATCAGGCCGTCGCCGGTGGCGACCGCCATCCCGAGGTGCACCGACTCGAAGTACCGGATCCGGTCGCCGAGCCAGTGCGCGTTCACCTCGGGGTGCTTGGTGAGCGCGGTGGCCGTCGCCTTCAGGATGAGGTCGTTGAATGAGAACTTGTAGGCGTCGCCGAGCTCGGCGGCCGCGGCGCGCATCTCGGCGGCGCGGGTGAGGTCGAACTCGGCGGTGAGGTAGAAGGTCGGGATCGGTCCGATCGACTCGCTGAGGCGGCGGGCGATCGTCTTGCGGATCTGCGTGAGCGGCTCGTCGCGGAACCCGGCGCCGGTGCGCACCGGGGCGGCGGCCCGTGACGCGGCGGATGGATGTCCGGCGGCCGACGGCGCCGCGGCACCGCTGGCCATCGCGGCCTCGATGTCGCGCTTCACGATGCGGCCGCCGGGGCCCGAGCCGTGGATGACGCCGAGGTCGACGCCCGCATCACCGGCGAGTCGCCGCGCGAGGGGGGAGGCGACGACGCGGCCCGCCGGGGCCGCGGGCGCGGCCGTCCCGGGTGCCGCCGGCACGGAGGGGTTCGCGGCGGGGGCCGGAGCCGCCGACAGAGCCGCCGACGGCGCTGCTGCCGGAGTCGTGGACGGCGCGACCGCAGCCGATGCCGCGGGCGCAGCCGCAGCCGACGCGCTCCCACCACCGAGCAGTGCGGCGATGTCCTCGTCCTTCCCGGCGATGACGCCCACGAGCGTGCCGACGGCGGCGGTCGTGCCGGCGGCGACGAGCTGTTTCCGGAGTACGCCCTCGCCGCGTGCGGCGAGCTCCATCACCGCCTTGTCGGTCTCCACCTCGGCGAGGACGTCGCCCGGCTTCACGGCGTCCCCTTCCTGCTTGAGCCAGTTGACGAGGCGGCCCTCTTCCATCGTCGGGCTCAGCGCCTCCATGAACACCTTGGTTGCCATGGTCGTGGGACTCAGTCGAGGTACATGACTTTCCGGACCGCCGCGATCGTCTTCGCGACGTCGGGCTTCGCCGACTTCTCGAGCTGCTTCGCGTACGGCATCGGCACGTCGGCCTGATGCACACGGAGCACGGGGGCGTCGAGATCGTCGAAGCAGTGCCGCTGGACGTAGTCCACGACCTGCGCGCCGATCCCGGCGATCTCCCATCCCTCCTCGAGCACGACGGCGCGGTTCGTCTTCCGCACCGAGGTCGTGATCGCGTCGACATCCATCGGGCGGACGGTCCGGAGGTCGACGACGTCGACCCGGATGCCGTCCTTCGCCAGCTGGTCGGCCGCCTGCATCGCCACGAGCGCCATCTTGCCGTTCGTGATGATCGAGCAGTGGTCGCCCTCGCGCTTGAGGTCGGCGACCCCGATCGGGACGATGTAGTCCTCGTCGGGGACCTCGCCCTTCGTGTTGTAGAGCATCTCGCCTTCGAGCACGATGACCGGGTTGTCGTCCCGAATCGCGGCCTTCAGTAGGCCCTTCGCGTCGTACGGCGTGCCCGGCGTGACGACCTTGAGCCCCGGGATGTGTGCCAGCCACGACTCGAACGCCTGCGAGTGCTGGGCGGAGAGCTGCAGTGCGGCGCCGTTGGGGCCGCGGAAGACCATCGGCATCGGGTACTGCCCACCCGACATATACAGCATCTTCGCGGCGGCGTTGACGACCTGGTCGATCGCGAGGAGCGCGAAGTTCCAGGTCATGAACTCGACGACCGGGCGGAGCCCCACCATCGCCGCGCCGACGCCGACGCCGGCGAACCCGAGCTCGGTGATCGGCGTGTCGACGACGCGCATCTCGCCGAACTCCTCGAGCAGTCCCTTGGACACCTTGTAGGCTCCGTTGTAGACGGCGACCTCCTCCCCCATCAGGAAGACGCGGTCGTCACGGGCCATCTCCTCACGGAGGGCCTGGTTGAGCGCCTCGCGGTATGTGATGATCGGCATGGTCAGCTCCCCGTCTCGACGAGGACGTCCTCGTACAGCGACTCGAGCGGCGGCTCGGGCGAGGCGTCGGCGAAGTCCCAGGCGTCCTGGCACACGACCTTGATCTCCTGCTCCATCGCGTCAACCTCGGCCGCGGTGAGGTCACCGGCCTCCGTCATCCGCGCGGTGAGGAGCGCGATGGGGTCCCGCTTGAGGTATTCGTCGAGCTCCGCCTTCGACCGATACGTGCCGCTGACGGCGTCGGACATCGAATGGCCCATGAAGCGGTAGGTGCGGACCTCGAGGAGCACCGGGCGCGACTCGCCGCGCGCGTGCGCGAGGGCGCGCGTCATCGCCTCGCGGACGGCGAAGACGTCCTGCCCGTCGACGTGGATGCCCATCATCCCGTCATAGGCGTCGGCGCGCCGGTCGAGCTCCTTGATCGCCGCGGCGCGCTCGACGGCGGTGCCCATCCCGTACTTGTTGTTCTCGATGATGAAGACGCAGGGGAGCTTCCAGAGCGCGGCCATGTTGAGCGCCTCGTGGAAAGCCCCGGTGTTCACCACCGACTCGCCCATGAAGCAGGCGATGACCTGGTCCCCACCGCGGTACTTGATCGCGAAGCCGACCCCCGCCGCGACGGGGACGTGCCCACCCACGATGCCGTGACCGCCGAGGAAGTTCAGGTTGCGGTCGAAGAGGTGCATCGAGCCGCCCTTGCCGCGCGAGCAGCCATCGATGCGCCCGAAGAGCTCGGCCATGATCGCGCGCGGCGACATCCCGCGCGCGAGGGCCTGCCCGTGGTCGCGGTACGTCGTGATGACGTAGTCGTCTGGGCGGAGCATCGACAGGATGCCGGTGGAGACGGCCTCCTGCCCGATGTAGAGGTGGCAGAAGCCGCCGATCTTCCCGAGCGCGTACGCCTCGCCGACCTTCTCCTCGAACCGGCGCTGGAGGAGCATCGAGTGGAGGAGCTCCCGGCGCAGCGCCGAGTCGCCCGGGAGGGCGCGCCCATCAGTCTTCTTCTTGGTGGCCATGCGGAGGTGGGGGGAGTGAGACGCGGTGTGCGGCGCGCGACGGCGCCGCGGATCAGCTGGCGACGCCCGCCGCCTGGACCTGCTCCCACGCGTGGTAGGAGGAGCGGACGAGCGGCGCGGACTCGACGTGACGAAACCCCATCGCGAGCCCTTCGCGACGGAACATCGCGAACTCGTCCGGCGTGACGTACCGGTCGAGCCGGATATGGTCGTCGGAGGGGCGCAGGTACTGGCCGAGCGTCAGGATGTCGACGTCGACCTCGCGGAGCTCCCGCATCGTCTGCAGGACCTCCTCATTCGTCTCGCCCATGCCGAGGATGATCCCGGTCTTGGTCGGGATGTCGGGGGCGAGGCGCTTGCTGGTGCGGAAGATCTCCCGCACACGCTCGTACCGGCCGCCGGGCCGTGCCTTCTTGTAGAGGCGCGGGACGGTCTCGGTGTTGTGATTGTAGATCTCCGGGCGCGCCTCGAGGACGGTGCGGATGGCGTCGACGTCGCCCTGGAAGTCGGGGACGAGGACCTCGACGGAGCAGCCAGGAACGGCGTCGTGCACCTGTCGGATGGTCTCCGCGAAGGCCCAGGCCCCGAAATCGGGGAGGTCGTCGCGATCGACGCTGGTGATGACGAGGTGCCGGAGGTTCATCGCCCGCGCGGCCTCCGCGACCCGGCTCGGCTCAGCGGGGTCGAACTTCGGAGGGCGACCGTGCGCCACGGCGCAGTAGGCGCAGTTCCGCGTGCAGACGTCGCCGAGGATCATGAAGGTCGCGGTGCCGTGCTCCCAGCACTCGCCGACGTTCGGGCAGTGCGCTTCCTCGCAGACCGTGTGGAGGTCGAGCTCCCGCATCAGGTGCTTGAGGCGGAGATAGTTCGGTCCGCCCGGCGCCTTCACCTTGAGCCAGGAGGGCTTGCGCTCCGGCAGCGGCTCGGCGCGGTGTCGCCCCATGATCTGGTAGAGGACCTCGCCCATCGCATCACCTGTGGCTGGGGGGAACGGGAACGCCGGTAACGGGGAGGAGGATACGTGCGGGGTCGCTGGAACGGGAGGGATGGTAACTCTCAAAAATACATTTTGAAGGGTACCATATGCGTCATCACATCGTCGCGGAACTCGGCTGGCGGACCCCATCGGGCGGGGCGGGCTGGAGAGGGGGGCGGGCGGTCGAAACCTTCTGTACCCCACCTGCGTATCGAGGGTGGCCTCTCACTGGACCCACCGTGTTCAAGACCATCCTGATTCTCGGCTTCCTCGCCCTCGCCGGGCTCCTCGCGCTCAAGCTCCTCCTCGCCATCCTCGGCGCGGCGGTCGGGCTCGCCTTCGGCCTGGTGGCGCTGGCGATCCCCGCGCTGATGCTCGGGGCGCTGATCTACGCAGTCCTGGTGGTCTTCGCCCCCGAGCGGGCGGCGGCGCTCCGCGCCCGCTTCGGCGCCTAACCCGCGGCGAGCACCTCGGCGATCGCCCAGCCGAGGAGGGGGATCAGGAGCTCGTGGTGGCCGGTGATCTCATAGCCGGCCCCCCCCGCGAGGACGGGGCGCTGCACGACGTTCATCCGCGGCCGGTAGTGCCGCTGCATATCGAAATCGGCCGTCGTGAAGCCGGTGGGGCGACCGCCGTGCACGTTCCGGGCGACGGTGAGCGCCTTCAGGAAGACCTCGGGCATGATGACGGCACTGCCGAGGTTCAGGACGACGCCCCCCTGATGCAGATCCTCGCAGGAGGCCGCGAGCCGGCGGAAGTCGCGGTGGCTCGTGTCCCCGATGGCGGCGCCGTCGGCGGCGGGGTGCTGATGGATGATCTCGGCGCCGAGCGCGGCGTGCACGGTCACGGGGATCCAGTGCCGGTGCGCGGCGAGAATGATCGACTGCTCGGGGTTCGCGAGCGGGCCGACGGCCTCGAGGGCACGCGCGACTGATTCGCCCATCCCCCACCCGTGCTCCCGCCCGGCGACGAACGCCTCGTTCAATCCGCGCCCCGTCTCCTCGGCCATTCCGAAGGTGCCGTCCTTGAGGCCCGCGGCCACGTCTTCGGAGGTCGCGCCGAAGCGGGCGATCTCGTAGTCGTGGATGGCGGCCGAGCCGTTCATCGCGAGGTGCGTGATCACGCCACGGCGCATCAGGTCGATGAGAATCGGGCCGATCCCAGTCTTCACGACGTGCCCGCCCAGCATCACGATGACGCCGCGCTTCGTGCGCGCGGCGTGCGCGACAGCGTCGACGACGGCGCGGAAATCCTGCGCCTTGAGGACGTCGGGGAGGGCGCGGAGGAAGGCGCCGAACGAGCGGTCCTCGCCGGGGGGTGATGCGAAGTCCTCGCCGCGTACCTTGTTCGGCCGTGTGGCGACGGGAATGGTGCGGACGCGGGGGGGACGGCGCTCGGGTGTCATGGCGTGCGGCCTCCGACGGGTGCGGCGTCGGTGGTCCACCGATACGACCGCAGGAAGAGGTTGAGCGAGCCGATGGACATACGGGATTTGAGCTGCACCATCATGCGCTTCGCATCGTCGGTGAGCCAGAGCTCGGCTTGGCCCCCCTCGGCGAAGATTCCGCTCGTCTTGATGACCGGCTGAATCACGATGGTGGAGAAGATTCCCGCCGGCACCTGCACCCGCTCCCGGCGGAGGACGCGGATCACTACGGGGTTCCGGTCGGGCTTGAAGTAGCGGTCGAAGCGGTAGGTGCGGCCGACCTCGAGGGGAACGGTGCGGATGAAGTACAGGAAGGAGCCGTCGTCGAGCGGGTCGGCCACCGATGGGAGTTCGCGATTCTGCTTGTGCACTTCGCGGAATACGCGCCGCTCAGGGAAGATCTCGAAGGTGCGGAGTCGCTCCCGCCCCCCCTGGTCCTGGTCCTGGACGAAACGCAGGGCGTTGAGGGTCGCGACATCCATCCAGCTCTCGTACGCGTCGTCGACCTGATAGAAGAAGGTCCCACCCGAGAGGGAGAAGCGGACGTGCCAGGTGTCGCGGGCGCGGACGGTGTCTCGTCCGAGCACAGCCATCCGGGCACTGCCGACCTTCACCGCACCGAAGCGCACGTCGTATGCGAATTGCTCACCGACCGTGAAGGGAACCGACCGCTCCTGCGTCGCCGCCGGGGTCGCGTCACCGGTCCACGCTACAAGAGCCGCGCCGAGGCGGAGGACGCCCAGGGCCCGGCGGGCGGTCACGTCGCGGGGCGTGCCGCAGGTCGGCGTCGCGCCGCCCACGCCGCCTTGGCGAGGGCCCAGGCGTCGGGCCAGGGATCGCGGCGGCTCGCCCGCTGCCGCACGTCGAAGCGGAGGGGGAGGGGGACGGTCTCGATGCGGCGTGCGTGGGGCGCGGCGGCCTGCAGGTATTCGAGGTTCGCCTGCCAGGGCTCGCGCGCCGTCGCCGCCGGCGCGTCACCGGCCGCGCGTAGCAGGTCGCGCACGACGGTGATCCGCAGCAGTCGCATCGTGCCGAATGGATCCGCCACACCCGGCACGGAGACGGTGCGCCGGAGCGGCCAGACGCGCGGGAGCCAGCGCACGAGATCGTGGAGCTTCCGGAGCGGCTCGGGCGCGTCGGTGGGGAGGGTGCGTTCCGCGACGACGACGTCGGCGCCGCCCTCGAAGCGCTTCACCAGCTCCGGGATCCCGTCTGGGGACTCGGTGAAGTCGGCCTGCATCAACAGCACCGCGTCGCGCCGCGGGTACCGCGTGCGGTTCGACGCCTCGCGCAGGAGCGCATCGACGGCCCGGCCGTAGCCGACCCGCTCGGCACCGCCGATGACGGTGAGCGGCAACACTTTCGCGTACGGCGCCAGCACCTCGCGCGTGGCGTCGGTGCTGGCGTCGTCATAGACGAGGACCTCGTACTCCCGCGGATAGTCCTGAAAGAGCTTCCGCAGGCGCCAGAGGAGGACCCCGACGGTCTCCCCTTCGTCGAAGGAGGGCAGGCAGACGTACAGCATGCCCGAAAGCTAGTCGGGGAGGTGGGAGCCTGTCGCCCTCAGCTCGTTGATTCCGTCGCCATCATCCGCCGGATCGGCACCACCAGCAGCCCGAGGATCGCCGTCGAGGCGAAGAGCGCGATCGCGGTCCCCGAGAAGACCGCGGGGGTCTGGTCGAGCTTCGTCGGATCGACGTGCCCGCCGACGAGGCCGGCGATGAGGTTGCCGACGGAGGCGGCGAGGAACCAGACGCCCATCATCTGCCCGACGTACCGGCGCGGGGCAAGCTTCGTCATCGACGAGAGGCCGACGGGGCTGAGGCAGAGTTCGCCGAGCGATTGCAGCAGGTAGCTCCCGATCAACCACCAGGGCGAGACGAGGAGCGTGCCGCCGCTCGCCACGATGGCGTTCGCGGCGCTCACCATCAGCTGGAAGCCGAGGCCGGCGAGGGCGAGGCCGAGCGCGAACTTGGTGGGGCTCGAGAGGTCGATGCCGCGCTTCGCGAGCCCGACCCAGAGGGCGGCGAAGGCGGGGGCGAAGAGGATGATGAAGAGCGAGTTCACGACCTGGAACCAGGTCGCGGGCATCTCCCAGCCGAAGATGTTCCGGTCGGTGAAGTCGTTGGCGAAGAGCTGCAGCGAGGTGGGCGCCTGCTCGAACGCGGCCCAGAAGATCGCGGCGAAGACGAAGAGGACGAAGATCACCGCCGTGCGCTTCTTCTCGTCGACGGTCAGCCCGCCGGCGAGGAAGAGGTACGCGAAATAGACGACGGCGAGGCCGACCAGGACGAAGGTCATCGCCTGCCCGATCGCCATCGGGTCGAGCGTGAGCGTCCCACTGGCGGCGAGGAGGAAGGCGGCGGCGAGGGCGGCGAGCCCCACGTAGGTGCCGCGCCGGACACCCGCTTCGCGGCGGGCCTGCACGGCGGAATCCGGATCGCGGACGATGTCCTCGCCGATCGGGCCGAGCGTGGCGGCGGCGCGCGACCAGAACCAGAGGAAGCCGAAGAGCATCCCGACGCCAGCGGCGCCGAACCCGACGTGCCACCCCACCCGCTCGCCGAGGTAGCCGGTGACGAGCTGGCCGATGAACGCGCCGGTGTTAATCCCCATATAGAAGATCGAGAAACCGGCGTCGCGTCGGGCGCCGCCCTCGGGATAGAGGTCACCGACGATCGCGGAGATGTTCGGCTTGAGGAGCCCGGTGCCGAGGACGATCAAGATCAGCCCGAGGAAGAAGAAGGGCTGGCCGGCGCCGCTCCCGGCGAAGCCGGAGACGCCGATGGCGAGATGGCCGGCGGTGATGAGCGCGGCGCCGATGAGGATCGCGCGGCGCAGTCCGAGCCACCGGTCAGCGATCCATCCACCGGGGAGCGACGCGAGGTACACGCTCGCCGCGTAGATGCCGACGATCGCGGAGGCCTGGGTGCGCTCGAGGCCGAAGCCGCCCTCGCTGAGCGCGGCCGCCATGAAGAGGACGAGGAGGGGGCGCAGCCCGTAGTACGAGAAGCGCTCCCACATCTCCGTCATGAAGAGCGTGGAGAGGCCGCGCGGATGACCGAAGAAGCCGGTGTCGGTCACGAACGGGGCGACCGCGGGTGAGACGGGCGCGGCGGGACGATCGGCGGAATGAGCCATGGAAGGGCTGGGCGTGGGGGGAGGGCAGCAGCCTGCGGTCCGACGACACACCGCACCGACCCGTGCGATCCGGCGGCCACGCGTCGGCGGGTGTGCTACAAGGGTAGCACCCGAGGGGCCAGTCGGGCGATGGCGGCGTGGTCGTGCGAGATGAGCAGCAGGGCGAGCCCACGGGTGGCGCGCAGACGCTCGAGGAGCGCGAGGACCTGCGCCCGCCGGTCCGGGTCAAGCGAGGCGGTGGGTTCATCGCAGATGAGGAGCTCGGGACCAGGGCCGAGCGCGCGGGCGATCGCGACGCGCTGTCGCTCCCCGCTCGAGAGCGTGTCGATGCGCGCGTCGGCCCGCGCCGCGGGGAATCCGACCTCCGAGAGCAGCGCCATGGCGCTCACCCGTGCCTCCGCCCCGCGCGCGATCTCATGGACGACGAGCCCCTCGACGACCGCGGCCGCTGCGGTCTGGTGAGGGGGGAGCGACGCGCCAGCGTCCTGCGCGACGTGCTGGAGCCGACGTCGCAGCGTGCGGAGCGGCTCGCCGTCGAGGGTCGAGAGGTCGGTCCCATCGAAGACGACGCGGCCGCGACGTGGGGGGATGAGACGGAGGATGGTGTGCGCGAGGGTTGTCTTCCCCACGCCGGAGGGCCCGACGACCCCGAGCACGTCGCCACGTGCGAGCGTGAAGGAGAGATCGCTGAGCACGTCGTCGGTATCGTCGACACTGGCGTCAGATGTGCCATAGCCAACGTTGAGGTGCTCGACGCGGAGGAGCGGAGTGGACGCCGTGCCGGGGGCCGCGGTGCTGGCCGCGGTGGGGCTCGATGCGTCGGGAGGCGATGGGCGCGCCCTCGGCGCGTCGACCAGTCGCCCGTCGCGCAGCGCGACCACCGCGTCGCAGTGGGTCCGGAGGAGCGCGGTGTCGTGCGAGATGAACAGCAGCGCCGTCCCGTGGTCGCGTCGGAGGCGTGTCAGCACGTCGCAAACGGCGTCGCGGCGTTCGGGGTCGAGCGCGGTGGTCGGCTCGTCGGCGATGAGCACCTCGGGGCGCATCAGCATCGCCATCGCGAGGAGCACCCGCTGTCGCTGGCCGCCCGAGAGCTGATGCGGGAACCGCGCGGCGATCGGGTCGGGTTCCGCGAAGCCCATCAGCTCGAGCTCTTCGCGCATCCGACGTGTGCATTCCGACGCGGTGAGCCCATGGAGTCGGCCCGCCTCGGCGATCTGCCCACCCACGCGCATCGCCGGGTGTAACGCGAGCAGCGGCTCCTGGAAGACCATCGCGATCCGTCGGCCGCGCACCGTCGACCAGTCGCGGTCATCCAACGCATCGAGCCGGGTCGTCCCGAGGTGGCGTTCCGTGCCGGGGGCGTACCGGGCGCCGCGCGGGAGCAATCCCACGAGGGCGAGCGCGAGGGTGGTCTTGCCGGCGCCGGAGGCGCCGATGATGCCGAGCGCCTCGCCGCGCCGGAGCGAGAGGTCGATGCCATCGAGGACGGGGTGCGTCGCGCCGGCGAAGGTGACGCCGAGGGCGCGAACGCTGAGCGCACGGTCGCCGA
>JBMTAR010000066.1:0-10290 GCA_049428925.1 Gemmatimonadaceae bacterium | reverse complement strand
CCCCCCCCCCCCCCCCCCACCCGTGGACCCGGCCCCCGGGTCATCCTACCACCTCTCGCACGGCTGGCGCCATGCCCTGAAGGCTACTTGTGGAACAGCACGTTGTCGATGAACGCCGTGCGGGCGCTCGGGGCGCTCACGAAGATGAGCTGCGCCAGACTACCGCGTGTCGTGAGGCCCGTAAACTGCGAGAGCGGAATGTTGAACGTCACCCAGCTGCCGGCCGCGAGCGCCGGGGCCGACGTCGCCGAGAAGACGAGCTCGTGTTCCTTGTCGTCGCCGCCGCCAAAGGCGTTGTTCGCCCCGAAGTCCACCAGCTTGACCTTGAACTCCGCGCCCGTCCCCACCGCGTCGGGGGTCCAGAAATCGAATGAGAAGTGGGTCATCGCCGAGGCATTCACCGGCGCCGAGGTGAACTCGATGCCGGAGAAGACGAGGTTCGCATACTTCTTCACGTCATTGCCGGCCACCTGCACATCGGAGACATCCGCCTGGTCCCACTCCGCCGACCAGGTGTCCACCGTGCGGTTGGTGTAGGTGTTGCTGAAGAGGGAGATCACATCACCGTCGGCATACGTCGGCGTCGGCGCCGCGATCGCCGGCGCGTCCGCCGAGAAGAAGATGTTGTCGAGGTATACCGTGCCCAGCGTCCCCGAGAGGATCAGCTGCGCGATGCTCGACCGCCCCGTCATCCCCGTGAAGCTCGAGAGCGGGATCTTGAATCGGACCCAGGTCCCGGTCGCGAGGGCCGTCCCCGAGGTCGACGTGAAGGTCAGCTCGTGCTCGGTGTCGTCCCCGCCGCCGAAGGTGCCGCCGGCCCCCCAGTCCACGAGCTTCACCTTGAACGTCGAGGTACCGCTCACGGCATCCGGCGTCCAGAGGTCGAAGTTGAAGTGCGTCATCGCCGAACCGTCGACCGGCGCCGCCGGCTCGATGCCGGCGAAGACGAGGTTGGTGTACTTCTTCAGGCTGTCGCTCCCGAGGGCAACGTCCGCGACATCCGCCTGGTCCCAGACGGTCGACCAGGTCGTGTTCGGCCGGTTGGTGAAGGCGTTGCTGAAGAGCGAGATGACCGTCCCGGCTGCATTCGTCGGGGTCGGCGCCGAGACCTGCGGACCGGCCGGCGGCGGCGCCTTGTAGAACAGCACGTTGTCGAGGAAGACGGTCCGCGACGATGGGGCGCTCACAATGATCAGCTGCGCGAGATTCGCACGGGTCGTCAGCCCCGTGAAGGCGCTGAGCGGGATCTCGAAGGTGACCCAGCTCCCGGTCGCGAGGGCCGGGACGGAGGCCGCGGAGAAGACGAGCTCATGCTCCTTGTCGTCCCCGCCGCCGAAAGCGTTGTTGGCGCCGAAGTCCACCAGCTTGACCTTGAACTCGGCCGGCGCCGCCGTGGCATCCGGGGTCCAGAAATCGAATGCGAAGTGCGTCATCTCCGACGCATCGATCGTTGCGCTGGTGAACTCAATGCCGGCGAAGACGAGGCCGGTGTACTTCTTCGCGGCGTCCCCCGCGATGGTCACGTCCGTCACGTCCGCCTGGTCCCATACCGCCGACCAGGTATCGATCGTGCGGTTGGGGTAGGCGTTGCTGAAGAGCGAGATGACGTCCGCGGCCGCCCGCGTGGGCGTCGGCGCCGCGACCGTCGGGCCGTCGGTCGAGAAGAAGACGTTGTCGAGATAGACCGTCGGCATGGAGCTGACCAGAATCATCTGGGCGAGCTTCGCCCGCGAGGTCAGCCCGGTGAAGTTCGCGAGCGGGATCGCGAACCGCACCCAGCTCCCGTTGGTGAGCGCCGGCGTCGAGCTCGAGGTGAAGGTGAGTTCGTGCTCCGTGTCATCCCCGCCACCGAACGACCCATCCGCGCCGAAGTCGACCAACTTCACCTTGAAGGACGAGCTCGCCGAGATGGAGTCCGGCGTCCAGAGATCGAAGTTCAGGGTGGTCATCGCCGAGGCGTCAATCGGCGCCGCCGGCTCGATCCCCGCGAACACGAGATTCGAGTACTTCTTGACGTCGTCGCCTGCGACCTGCACGTCCGCGACGTCGGCCTGATCCCACACGGTCGACCACGTGGTGCCCACGCGATCGGTATAGGCGTTGCTGAAGAGCGAGATGACCCCAGCCGCGGGGTTGGTCGGCGTCGCGGCGGCCGTCGTCGGACCCGGCGGCGGCGGGATCTTGTAGAAGTAGACGTTGTCGAGGTACGCGGTCGGGCTCCCGGAGATGATCATCTGGGCGAGCTTGCCGCGGGTCGTGAGCCCCGTGAACGCGGAGAAGGGGATATCGATGGAGTTCCACGTCCCGGTGGCGATCGACGGCGATGAGGTCGTGTTCAGGGTGATCTCGTGCTCCTTGTCGTCCCCGCCACCGAACACGCCATTCGCGCCGAAATCGACGAGCTTGATCTTGAACCCGGCGGCTTGCGTCACCCAGAGGTCGAGGTGCAGCCCCGTCATCTGCGTCGCGTCGATCGGCGCGGTCGTGAATTCGATACCGGCGTACGAGAGATTCGTGTACTTCTTCGCGGCGTTGCCACCGACGGTGACGTCGGCGACGTCCGCCACGTCCCAGATCGCGGACCAGGTATCGACCGTGCGGTTCGTGTACGCGCCGCTGAAGAGCGAGATCACATTCGAAGCGAGCCGGGTCGGCGTTGGCGCGGCGACGGCCGGCGGCGCGGCCGCGGTCAGCGCGATGCTCCCCTCGGCGGTCACTGCGCCCAAGCTGCCGGTGATCGTCGCCGAGCCAGGCGCCGCGACGCTGATCACGCCATTCGTCACGGTCGCGACGGCGGTGTTCGAGGAGCTGAAGGTGAAGTAGCCCGAGGAGGCCGCCACGGTCTGGTCCACCCCGCCGACCGCGACGGTGAGGGTCGTGCCGCTGATGGTCCGTGAGTCACCGACCTCCTGCTCATAGGAGCCACCGGTGATCGCCGGCCGCGGGTTGGTCAGCGTGCCCAGCGTCTCGAACTGGATGTCGTCGAGCCACAGGGTGTACCCCTGCCCCGCCTCCGGCCCCTCGGCGAAGAAGAAGAGGCCCTTCTCCTCGGTGAGCTTCGACGCGAGCGGGATCGCGATCGTGTACTTCTGCCACGTTGTCGTAAGGGCGAGGGCCGTCCGCTCCGCGGTGTACCTGGAGGTGCCGGTGTTGTCGTTGCCGAGTCCCGCGACATCGAGCGTCGCCGCGACGCTGGCCTTCGCCCAGAACGACACGACGTCGTAGGCGGAGAGATCGCGGGTGATGTCGCCGACAAACGCACCACCCGAATAACTGCCGTTCGGGTCGCCGACATTCGGGATGACGATCTTCAGGGAGCTCGTGCCCCGATACTTCACCGTGTTATCGATTGACATCGCGGTGAGGAGCGAGCCTTCGAACGCCTGCCAGCTCACCCCCTCGCCGAAACCATCGGTGAAGACCTTGGGGTCGTTGGGGAGCGGCGCGGGGCCGGTGCCACCGTCCCGTTCACAGGCGGTGAGGGCGAGGACGGTCGCCAGGATGGCGGTGGAAACACGGGGGGCACGCATGGGGGACTCCAGGAGAGAGGATCCGGACAGCACCCGACGGCAAGGCGTAAAATGCCCTGCTTTGTTCGATAGCCGAACAAACAATGTGAGTCGCCTGACACCCTGTCAAGACAGCGGCCCCCGCCCCGGAATCCGGGACGGGGGCCGCTGCAGTGGCCGCCGCGAACTCAGGGCACGATCGCGGGGGCACCTCCCACGGGCTCGACGCCCTTCTGCCGGAGCATCGCATTGAGGGCCGGCAGATCGGTCCCGAGGATCGCATCGAGCTGCGTGAGGTGCTCACGTAGCTGCTGCGCGAGGATGCCCTGCACCTCCACCTGCTGGTCGGTGGGACGGAAGTCCCCGTTCCCGAGCCCGTTCGCGAGGTAGCCGAGCTTCCCGATCAGCTTGCTGCCGAACCGGACACCGTCCTGGCCGCTGCCGGTCAACCGCAGGTCGACGAGATTCATCTCCACCTCGACCAGCTTGGCGCCGAGGGCCTGCGCCGCACGCCGGACGTCGGCGTCCGACACCGTGCGACCGAGTGCGTCGAGCTGCACGCGCACCGACTCGATCCGCGCCACGGCGTCGGCCGCCCGATCCATCTCAGTCCGGATCGCCGCCGTCATCCGAAGCTGCTGCTCGATCTCCGCCACTGTCCCGGCGGCGTTCGGGTCCTTCCTGACCTCCAGGCTCCGCGTCTGGGTGGCTCCGCCCACCGTGAGGCGCACCGTGTAGGTGCCTGGCGCCATCAGCAGCGAGATCCGTGACGTGCCCGGGGCCTCCCGCCCCTCCGCCGGGACCACGACATCCGGCACGTACATCGGCGGCGTCAGGAGACGGACCGCCTTCCCGGGCTCGTCCCGGAGGTCCCAGTGCACGCGGTTGATCCCCACCACGTTCGGGCCGCGAAGCGTGCGGACCACCCGGCCCGCGGCGTCGAGGATCTCAACCTTCGGGGGCTCGGCCGCTGGCGCCTTCAGCCAGTAGTTGAGCGAGGCCCCGTACTGCGGGTCCTCCCCGGTCGTGGGATCGTCGTAGGTGCTCGACGGCGCCGTGATGTTCCGGAAGCGGTACGCCGCGCGCGGCTGGAAGAGGTGGACCGCCGAGGCCATCACCTCGGGGGTGAGCTGCTGCAGCGGCGTGACGTCATCGAGGATGTAGAAGCCGCGGCCGTAGGTGGAGATGACCAGGTCATTGAAGTGCGTCTGCACCTGGATGCCCGAGACCGGCGCCGCCGGGAGGTCATTCTGCAGCGGAAGCCAGCTCTCTCCCGCGTCGAACGAGACGTAGATGCCGTTCTCCAGACCGAGGTAGAGCATCCCGCGCCGCACCGGATCCTCGAGGATGACCTTCGCGTAGCTCAGGTTGTTGCGCGGCAGCCCGTTCGTGATGGCCTTCCAGGTGCGCCCGTAGTCGGTCGTGCGGTAGACGAAGGGATCGCGGTTGTTCACCTGATGGAAATCCACCGTCAGGTACGCCGTCGCCGCGTCGTACTTCGACGGATGGATGCTCCGGACCGACCCCCAGACCGGGAGGTTCGGGAGATTCTTCGTCAGGTTCGTCCAGGTCTTCCCATCATCCCGGGTGAGCTGGACGAGCCCATCATTCGTCCCGACCCAGATCGTCCCCTGTGCGACGGGCGACTCGGCGATGGCGTACACCACGCCGGCGTACTCGACACCGATGTTGTCCGGCGTGAGCCCACCCGAGCTCCCCATCCGCGAGCGGTCATTGAGCGTGAGGTCCGGCGAGATGACCTCCCAGCTCTGGCCACCATTCCGCGTCCGGTGCACATGCTGGCTCCCGGTGTACACGGTGTTGTGGTCGTGCGGCGAGATGGTGAGCGGCGCGTCCCAAACGAAGCGATACTTCACTCCCTCCGCCGGGCCATTGGACTGCTGCGGCCACACCTCCACGGTCCGGAACATCCGGCGGTCCTCCTCGAACCGCACGACGATGCCACCGACCATCCCCGAGCCCGAGGCGGTGGACCAGATGATGTTCGGATCGACCGGGTCGGGCGTGGCCCACCCGCTCTCGCCACCACCCACGGCGTGCCACATCCCGCGCAGGATCCGCCCGCCCGCGAGCCGAGAGTTGCTCGGGCCGCGATAGGTGGGCTCGTCCTGCTTGTTGCCGAGGACGTTGTACGGGATGTTGTTGTCGACCGTGACGTGATAGATCTGCGCGTTGCTCAGGCGCTGACGGTACCAGCTGCGCCCGCGATTCTGCGTGATGGAGAGCCCCTGGTCGTGCGCGACGATCTGCCGGTCGGCGTTGGTGGGGTCGATCCAGATGTCGTGATGGTCACCCCCCGGTGCACGACCGCGCCCGATCACCTCAATGGTGCGACCGCCATCGATCGTGCGGCTGTACGATGCCGTCAGGAAGTACGCCTCGTCAGGATCATCCGGGGCGACGGCCATCCGAGAGTAATAGTGGGCGCGCCCCATCACGTTGCGGTCACGGCTCACGAGGGCCCACCGCCGACCGCCGTCCTCCGAGCGCCAGAGCTGCCCACTCTCGGTCTCCTGCCCGTTCCACGGGATGCCGTCCCCCGTCTCGATCATCACGTACACGCGGTTGGGATCCGACGCCGAGAGCCCGAGCGCGACCTTCCCGTGCGGCTTGGTCGGCAGCCCGTTGCCGCGCAGGCGCGTCCACGTGACCCCGCCGTCACGGGAGACGAAGAGACCACTCCCGGGCCCGCCGCTGGTGCGGCCCCACGTGTGGATCTCGATCTGCCACATCCCGGCGAAGAGCACGCGCGGGTTCGTCGCGTCCATCGCGAGATCGGAACAGCCGGTGTTCTCGTCGACGAAGAGGACCCGCGTCCAGCTGGCTCCGCCGTCGGTGGTGCGGAAGACACCGCGCTCCTGTTGCGGGCCGTACGCGTGCCCGAGGGCGCAAGCGAGGACGACGTCGGGGTTCGTGGGATGGATGACAATCCGCGCGATCCGCGCCGTCTTCTCGAGTCCCATCAGCTGCCAGCTCTCGCCGCCGTCGGTCGACTTATAGATCCCCTGTCCGACCGAGATGTGGCTCCGGATGTGCGCCTCGCCGGTCCCGGCCCAGACCACGTTGCGGTCCGAGCGCGCGACGGCGAGCGCGCCAATCGATTGCACCGGATGGGCATCAAAGGTGGGACGCCAGTTCACGCCGCCGTCCGTGGTCTTCCAGACGCCACCCGACGCGGAGCCGACGAAGTAGGTGAGCGGGTCGCCGACGACGCCCGCGGCGGTGGAGAAGCGGTTCCCCTCCGGGCCGATGTTCCGCCAGTGCAGGCCGCGCCACTGATCGGCGGCAGGACGCGTGGCGGCTGCGGCGGCAGCCGAAGAGGCATTCGGCGCCGTGCCTCCTTGAGCCTGCCCGTCGGCGGCAATGAGGGAGAGGGCCGCCAACGCGGTCCATCGGCGGGACAACAAGGAGCACGAGCGCATCGGAACCTCGACCGGAGGGTGGATGGGAAGAGGTTACCGCGCGCACGGGCGGCCGGTAAGATGGACGGCATGCCACACCCCCTCGCGCGCCATACCCGCCACCTCCCTGCGGTCCGTCTCAGCCTCCACGCCGCGACCGCCGTGGGCCCCGTGCTCACACGCCTGGCGCGCCTCACGCTCGTGGCGCTTGCCGCCGTCTCACGCCCCGCCCTCGCGCAAGCGTCCCGCTTCGTCGATCTCGACCGCGACGTCGGCCGACACGTCGTCGTCGACCGGGAGGCCGGCCAGTACCTCGGTCACGTCTCCACCATCCTCCTCGGCGACGGCCGGACCATCCTCGCCGCGTACCCAAAGGGCCACGGCGAAGGGGCCATCATCCTCAAGCGGAGCGAGAACGGCGGGCGCACCTGGAGTGACCGACTGCCGACGCCGGCCAACTGGGCCACCTCGAAGGAAACGCCGACGCTCTTCCGCGTTCCCGACCCGGTCACCGGCGGCCATCGCATCTTGCTCTTCTCGGGGCTGCACCCCGCCCGGATGGCCTCGAGCGACGACGAGGGACGCACCTGGACCCCGCTCGCACCGATCGGCGACTGGGGCGGCATCGTCGTGATGGGTTCGGTCGTGCCGATGGCGGACGGCTCACTCCTCGCCTTCTTCCACGACGACGGCCGCTTCTTTCGCGCGGGTGGGAAAGCCGAGGGGACGTTCCGGCTGTTCCAGGTGCGGTCGCGTGACGGCGGCCGGACGTGGGAGGCGCCGCGCGAGATCTGGCGTGGCACCGATCTCCATCTGTGCGAACCCGGCGCCGTGCGGTCACCGGATGGCCGCACGCTCGCCCTCCTGCTGCGGGAGAACCGCCGCCGCAGCGAGTCCCACCTGATGGTCACCACCGACGAGGGGCGCACCTGGAGCACGCCGCGCCCGATGGACCGCGGACTCACCGGAGACCGCCACACCGCGCAGTACGCGCATGACGGTCGGCTCGTCGTGACCTTCCGCGACATGGCGGAGGGGAGCCCGACCAAGGGGGATTGGGTCGCCTGGGTGGGTCGCTGGGAGGATCTCCTCGCCGGTACTCCCGGGCAGTACCGCGTGCGGATCAAGGACAACACCAACCAGTGGGATTCGACCTACCCCGGTCTCGAGCGGCTCGGCGATGGGTCGTTCGTCGCCACCACCTACGGACATTGGGAGGCGGGGCAGCCCCCCTACATCCTCAGCGCGCGCTTCCGGCTGGAGGAGCTCGATGCCCGGAGTGCCTTCGACGGGGACCGCCTCGCGCGTATCGACCGCTATCTTCAGACACAGGTCGACTCCGCCCGCATCGCGGGAGCCGTGGCGCTCGTGCTGCGCGACGGCGAAGTGGTCTACGAGCGTGCCGTTGGCTGGGCCGATCGTGAGGCGAATCGTCCGATGCGCCCCGACCACATCTTCCGGATCGCGTCGCAGTCGAAGGCCATCACGAGCGCCGCGGTGATGATGCTCATCGAAGAGGGGCAGCTCGCGCTCGGCGACCCCGTCTCCCGGTGGCTTCCGACGTTTGCGCGCACGACGGTCACGAATCCCGCCGATACGGGCCGCACCACGATTCCCGCGCGGCGGGCGATCACCATCTTCGACCTCCTCACTCACACCGCCGGAATCTCGTACGGCACGGATGCCTCGGTCGCCGCGCGCTACCGCGCCGCCGGCCTCGGGCCCGCCGCGGGCTTCGGGTGGTACACCGCCGACAAGACCGAGCCGATCTGCACCTCGATGGACCGCCTCGGCACCCTCCCCTTCGTCGCGCAGCCCGGCGAGCGCTTCGTCTACGGCTACAACACCGACATCCTCGGCTGTGTGGTCGAGCGCGCGAGCGGCCTCCCGCTCGACCGCTTCCTCGAGGCACGCCTCCTCGCGCCCCTCGGGATGCGCGACACGAGATTTTTCGTCGCGCCCACGGACTCCGCGCGGCTCGTGACGGTCTACCGTACCAACGAGCACGGGCGTGCGGTGCGCGCCGACACCGGTGCGCGCGGTCAGGGACACTACGTCAACGGTCCGAGAACGAGCTTCGCCGGGGGCGCCGGGCTGACGTCGACCGCCCGCGACTACGCGCGCTTCCTCGAGATGCTCCGCCGCGGTGGCGCC
The DNA here is from genome assembly GCA_049428925.1 of Gemmatimonadaceae bacterium. Lineage (GTDB taxonomy): Bacteria > Gemmatimonadota > Gemmatimonadetes > Gemmatimonadales > Gemmatimonadaceae > Pseudogemmatithrix. The sequence goes on along the minus strand of JBMTAR010000066.1, from coordinate 1,205 downwards.
ATCGACGGGCGGCGCTACCTCGCCCCACGCACCGTCGAGCTGATGACCACGAATCAGGTCGGCACGCGGTACAGCGCTGACGGCAATGGGTACTCGCTCGCCTTCTCCACCGTGGACCGGCTGGGGGCCAACGGCTTCTCGTCCGTCGGGAGCTACAACTGGGGCGGCGCCTACGCGAGCATCTACGCGGTGGACCCAGCCGAGCGGCTCGTGATGGTGCTGATGCTCAACAACCTGCCGGGGACGCCGGAGGCGCGGGCCCGGTTCGGGACGCTGGTCTACCAGGCGCTGGTGCGGTAGCGCGCATCACCCCCGCACCACCGCCTCCGCCTCGATCTCCACCAGGTACTGCTCGCCGATCAACTCAGCGCGCACCAGCGTGTTGGCGGGCCGGATCGCACCGAACCGCTCACCGTGTGCGTGCGCGACGGCCTCCCAGTCCTCGAGGCGACTCACGAAGATCCGCGTGCGGACCACATCGGCGAGCGCGCCGCCAAGCGACTGCAGCGCCCCCTCGATCTTGTCGAAGACGTGGTGTGCCTGCGCGTACGCATCGCGACCGCCCATCGCTCGGCTCCCGTGCGTGGCGGTGGTGCCCGAGACGAGGATGCGGTCGCCGACCCGGACCGCGCGCGCGTAGCCAGCGGACGTCTCCCACGGCGTGCCGCTGAACGCGCGACGCGTCCCATCCGGCGCGGCCTCCACCGTGTACGGCGCGGGGAAGCTCGCCACGTGGTGCGAGAGGTCTCCGCTGGCGGTGAGGAAGGGCGGCTTGCGGTATTCATCGCCGCAGTCGCCGGGCACGGCCGCGAGCGTCGCGAGCGCCGCCGCCACCTCGGCGCGATCGTCGGTGGTGAGGCGAAGCGCGTCGAGGCGCGCGTTGTCCTCGAGATGCGCGCGCTCACCCAACCGCGCCCCGATGATCACGCCGCCCACCGCCGGCGCGTCGAGGATGTACCGCGAGGCGACGTTCGCGATGGAGCAGTCGTGCCGATCGGCGACGGCGCGCGCGGTGCGGAGGACCCGCTGCAGCGCCTCCCATCCGCCGACGACGCGGATGAATCGCCCGTACTTCATCTGCGACCAGGTGGCGAGGGACTCCCAGTCCGGCTCCGGCGCGCCGAGCCAGCGGTCGGAGAGGAACCCGCCGGCGAGCGTGCCGAACGCGAGCAGCGTGATCCCCTGCCGCGCGCAGTACGCCGCCA
>JBMTAR010000065.1:0-10450 GCA_049428925.1 Gemmatimonadaceae bacterium | reverse complement strand
GAGCCGCAGACCGCCGCGGCTCAGGGCAGGCGCATCGCCACCAGGCTCGTGTTGCTTCCCGCGCCCGTCGCGAAGACGATGTACTGCTTCCCCTTGTGGAGGAAGGTCATCGGGACCGCGGTCGTCCGGTCGGGGATCTCGACCGCGCCGACCTGGCGGCCCGTCGCCTTGTCGACGGCGAAGAGCATCGGCTTGGTGTTCGGGACGCCGCCGGAGCGACCGGTCCCGTAGATCACGAGTGATCTGGTGTTCATCACCTGCGCCTGTCCACCCGCCGGGCGCGGCGGAAGCGTCACCCCGGCGAAGAGCGGATCGGTGCTGCGCACCGGGATCCACCCGCCGTTCGGGATCCACCACCGCTTGTCGCCGGCGTTCATGTCGTAGCCGGTGATGCCGCCGAGCTCCTTCGGCTTGAGGATTGAGACGCCGTGCAGCATCGACGCGTTGCCACGGCCCTCGAAGCCGCCACCGCGCGACGAGGGGGGCGTGTAGCCCGGCGGGGCCGGGAGCGCGCCGATCAGGCCGCAGTTGTCGCGCGGCGAGCTGTAGCGGAACTCGCTGCAGGGATCCTTGGCGAGCGACATCGTCGAGAGGCCGCTCAGCGCCGCGACGTACATCATACCGGTCTCGGGGTCGACGGCGGCGCCGCCATCGATGTTGACGCCGCCCGAGGCGCCGGGGGCGTACCAGGCGCAGCGGAGCCCCGTCGGGCCGGAGCCGTCGGCGAGGACGGCGGGGATGTAATACGGGCCCATCCGACACTTCCGCGCGAGGACGAGCGCCGAGTCACGGATCGCCGGGGTGTACGCGATGAGATCGTTCTCGACGAGCCCCTGCTGCGCGTACGGCGCGGGGCGCGACGGGATCGGCTGGGTGGGCGAGGCGACCTCGCCGGGGACGTCGCTGGCGAGCACCGGGGTCTCGACAATCGGCCAGATCGGCTCGCCGGTCGCGCGATCGAAGGTGTAGATCCACCCCTGCTTCGTGGTCTGCGCGATCGCCTTGCGACGCCGTCCGTCGACGGTGATGTCGAGGAGGTTCGGCGCCATCGGGGTGTCGTAGTCCCAGATGTCGTGGTGCACGAGCTGATAGTGCCAGCGCCGCTGGCCCGTCCGCACGTCGAGTGCGACGAGGCTGTTGCCATACAGGTTGTCCCCCGGGCGATGGCCGCCGTACTCGTCGAGGAGCGGCATCCCGGTCGGGATGTAGACGAGCCCGAGCTCCGGATCGGCCGAGTAGGTCGCCCACGGATCGACCTTGCCCACGCCGTCGGAATCGATGCGCGAGCCGCGCTCCCACGTCTCGGCGCCGAACTCCCCCGGCTGCGGAATCAGATTGAACTTCCAGAGTTGGCGCCCGGTGCGCACATCGAAGCCGCGGACGTAGCCGGGGAGGTTGTGCGCGCGGATCGGGTAGTAGCCGTGGATCGACGAGTTGCCGAGCACGACGACGTTGTTGACGATCATCGCGGGCGAGCTGTTTGCGATCTGGCCGTGGACGGGGTCGATGCCGACGCTCCCGTCAGCGCCGATCTTCTTGATCGGGTCCCACCCCTCGCCGGGCCGGGCGCGACGGAGCGGCGCGGCATCCGAGATGATCAGCGGTCCGGAGTCGTCGACCGCGAGCGGCACGAGCGGGAATCCGAGGCCATCCTGCAGGTCCACCACGCCCCCCCGGCCGAAGCGCGGATCGGGGCGTCCGGTCTTGGCGTCGAGCGAGATGAGGTGATATCCCGGGGTGATCAGGAGGACGCGCTCCTCGCGCCCGTCCGTCCAATAGGCAAGACCGCGACCCGCGAACTGGCGCGGTGCCTTCTGCCAACGGATCCCCTCCTCAAGGCGGTACATCCAGAGCGTCTCGCCGGTCTCGGGGTCGAGCGCCATCGCCGCGCGTCGCGTGGTCGCGACGGTGAAGAGGCGGCCGTTCGCGTAGAGCGGTGTTGTGCGGTAGTACTCGTCGGGCCCGAACGCGCCCGCATTCCACTGCCACGCTACCTGCAGCGAGTCGAAGTTCCGCGCGTTGATCTGGTCGAGTGGCGAGTAGCGTGTGCTCCACGCGTCGCCGCCCCAGTAGCGCCATTCGCCGGGCGCGTTGCCGCGCACGAGGCCCGTGGTGACGGGTGTGTCGCCACCCGGGGCGCTCGCGAGGCGGGCGGGCCGCGCCGCGGGGGTGGCTGGGCGCGCGGGGGCCGCCGTGGGCCGTGCGACCGGAGTGCCGGGGCGCGCCGGCGGCCCCTGCGCGATCAGGATCCAGGGGAGCGTCAGCGCGGCGAGGAGGAGGCGGGTGAGCGGACGGGGCATCAGCGTGACCTCGGAGCGGGGGAACGGAGAGAATCGAGCCGGATGGTGGCGAGCGTGGCGGAATCGGTCGCAAGCGCTGTCGCGCCCGCGGGCATCCCGTTGATGCGGAGGAGGTAGGCGATGGACTGCACATACTCCTCGTCGCTCAGGGACCCGGGATCGGACTTCGGCATCTCGGCGCGCAGATACCCGAAGAGCTCGCCGAGGTCGCGGCCGTACCACTTGGCCTTGAAGGGCGGCCCCGAGTGGACCGTCGGTGTGTGGCAGCTCTGGCAGGCGCTCGCGAAGAGATCGCGACCGGCGGTGGCCTGCGCAGCCGTGTAGACGCCGTCCATCGTCGTGCGCGGTGGCGCGACGGCGGCGATGGTGACGAGGAGGAGCGGGGGCGCGCCAAGCAGGCGGCGTGGGGGCAGTCGAGGCGGGCTGCGGGCAGGTGAGACGGAGACGGGGGAGAAGGTGGCGCAGGAGCAGCCCGAGGGCCAGCGCCACCGCGGCGACGAGGAGGATGCGCAGCAGGCCCAGGAGGGCCAGCGCATCCCAGGTCGGAGGGGCCGCGACGGCGATTGCCGTCCGGAGCGTCTCTCCGCGCGCGAGCAGCCAGTGCCAGGCCACGTCGGCGGCGAGCGCGGCGAGGACGATCGTGAGGAGCCGGGCACGCTCGCCCGCACGGTGCAGCGCCCAGCGCAGCAGGGGGACGGCGATGAGGACCACCGCGAGTTGGCCGACCTCGATGCCGAGGTTGAAGGCGGCCAGGGCGCTCACGCGATGCCCGCCGGCGAACTGCAGCCGGTCGCCGAGCGCCATCGCGAAGCCGAAGCCGTGCACGAGTCCGAACGTGAAGGCGAGCGGCCAGCCGTGCGCGGGTCGTTCCGGAGCTCTGAGGATCTGCGTGAGCGCGAGCCAGAGAATGGAGGCCGCAATCATCGTCTCGACGAGCGGGCCGAACCACGCCCCGGTCGGGACGACGCCCAGTGCCGTCGCGCCGATGGTGAGGGCGTGCGCGACGGTGAAGGCGGTGATGGTACCGACCAGCGGGCGCCAGCGCCGTTCCCCGAGGACGAGGAGGAGGAGGAAGAGGAGATGATCGAGCCCGCCCAGGATGTGCTGTATCCCCACGGGCACGAAGCGGCGCAGGGCGTCCCACGGGCGCGGTCTGAGGGGAATCGGGCCCGGATCGCCGTCGTAGCTGAGGGTGCGGGTCGCCCCGTCGGTGTCGTGGAACCGCCACTGGGTGGTCGTCCGTACGCCGAGCCGCGCGAAGGCCGGGTCGACGATGAGTCGCTCGTCCTGCGGTACCGCGAGCACCAGCGCGACATCGAGCCAGGCGCCCTGGACACGGAGCCCCGGCGCGCTGTCGAGGGGCGGGGCGGCGAAATGTCGTGTGAGCGCATCGAGCGCGTCGAAGCTGCGGTCGGTCGGAACGGCCACGCGGGCGTCCACGACGCGCGGTTCGCGGCGGGCGCCGGAGCGGCCGCGGAACCCGAGGCCCGGGGCGATCCAGAGCGTCGCGCTCTCGTGCAGCGCGGGGCCGAGCCGCCGGAGGTCCACCGTCCCGTCAGCGCGCTCGGGGAAGGTGACGTCGCGCATCCCCTCGAGCGGGGCGCGGACCCAGAGGCGGAGGGTGTCCGCGGTGCGGACGACGTGGATGGTGACGACGGCGCGTGCGGGGATCTCGTGCGCCGACGCCGGCGTGACGCCCAGCGCGAGCAGGGCGAGCAGCGCGGCAGATCGCCGCGCCAGACGACGCCCGGCCCACGACCAACGATCCGGCATCCCGCCGCGTCTCTGGTGCGTCATCGCGTCGAGATATAGCATTCCGCCCGCAGTCGCACAGGGCCATCACGGGAAAGGAGAATGACCATGCGTCGTCGTACGCTGCTCGTCACCGGCGTGTTGGGCGCCGTGATCCTCACGCTCGCGGTCGGGCAGTCCCGGCTCGTCGCGTCGCTCGCGCAACCGGCGGTGCAGGCGCCGGTCTTCGAGGTCGATCCCTTCTGGCCGAAGCCGCTCCCGAATGGCTGGGTGCTCGGCTCGACGATCGGGGTGGGGGTCGATGCCCGCGATCACGTCTACATCATCCATCGCGGGGGTGCGACGCTCAACGCCCGCACCGAGGCCGGGTACGCACTCGTCGGCCCGTGCTGCACGGCGGCTCCGCCGGTGCTCGAATTCGACCCCGAGGGGAACCTCGTGAACGCCTGGGGCGGCCCCGGTGAGGGGTACACCTGGCCGGGGAGCAACCACGGCATCTCGATCGACCCGATGGGGAACGTCTGGATCGGGGGCAACGGCTCGCGCGACTCGGTGAACGCCGCCGACTCGCACATCCTCAAGTTCACGCGGGACGGCCGCTTCCTGCAGCAGATCGGCGTCCCTGGCCGTGCGACCGACTCGCGGAGCATGGACGCATTCGGGCGCGTCGCGAAGGTCGCCTTCGATCCGTCGCAGAGCGAGGTCTACGTGGCCGACGGGTACGGCAACAAGCGCGTGGCGGTGCTCGACATGGCGACGGGCCGCATCAAGCGGTTCTGGGGCGCCTATGGGAACGCGCCAAGCGATTCTAACTACGGCCCCTACGATCCGGACAAGCCGCTCATCCCCCAGTTCCGGAACCCCGTGCACTGCGCCGAACCCTCCGTCGACGGGCTCATCTATGTCTGCGACCGGCCGAACAACCGGATCCAGGTCTTCCGCCGCGATGGGACGTTCGTGAAGGAGGTCCGCGTGGCCCCGCGGACGCGCGGCGACGGCGCAGTCTGGGATATCGCCTTCTCGCGTGACGCACAGCAGAAGTACCTCTACCTCGCCGACGGAAAGAACGAGCGCGTCTATGTGATGGACCGGCAGTCGCTCGAGATCCTCACGATGTTCGGCGACGGCGGGCGACAGCCCGGACAGTTCTTCGCGGTGCACAGCATCGCGACGGACTCGAAGGGCAACATCTTCACGACCGAGACCTACGAGGGGAAGCGCGTCCAGCGGTTCGTCTACAAGGGCGTGCGCCCGGTGACGCGTCGTGATCAGGGCACGCCCTGGCCCAGTCGGTAGCGCTCTTCCCGTCTCTCGCGACTCCCCCCCGCGGTCCGATCTGGGACCTGATCCGGCCGCGCCCTGCCCGACAGTCGCCTTCCACCTCTCACCTCCCCGTATGCGTTCTCGTTCTCTCCTCGCGTTGCTCTCCCTCTGGGCGCTCCAGTCGGGCGCGCAGGACCGTCTCCGTTCGATGCCGGGCTACGCGCAGTACGCGGCCAATGCGCCGCGGATGGCGGGGCTCATCAAGTCCGGGGCGATCGCTCCGCAGTGGGCGGCGGACGGGAAGTCGTTCGAGTTCGTCCGCGACGGGAAGCGTTTCCAGTGGAGTGTGGCCACGCGGCAGGTGACCGAGATCGGTGCGCCGGCGAACGGGACGACCGGGATGCGGCGCGCCGGCGGACCCGCTCGCGGGCGGCAGTTCACGGAGGCGTGGACGGCCGATTCCGCTCGGAAGGCCTTCTATCGTGACCGGAATCTCTGGATCGTGAACCGTGACGGCTCGAGCGAGCGGCAGCTGACCACCGACGGGAGCGAGGCGGGGCGCATCAAGTACGGCACCGCGAGCTGGGTCTACGGTGAGGAGCTCGACCAGGTCACCGCGATGTGGTGGTCCCCCTCCGGTGCGCAGCTCGCGTACTACCGCTTCGACGAGCGTCCGGTGCGGGACTACGTCCTGCAGATGGACCAGACCACGGTCGCCGGCGCCGCGATGACCGAGGCGTATCCGAAGGCCGGCACGGAGAACCCGATCGTCGACCTCTTCGTGCACGACCTTGCGACGGGTCGCACCATCCGCATCGATGCCCGGGACGGACGTCCGCTCACCGACGACGTCGTCGGGCACTACGTCTACGGTGTTTCGTGGAGCCCGGACGGGACGGAGCTCCTGCTCCGTCGGACGAACCGCCGGCAGAACGTGATGGAGTTCGCTGCCTGCGCGCCGGCGACGGGGGCGTGCCGCGTGATCGTCCGTGAGGCGTGGCAGGCGAGCTGGACCGAGAACTCGCCGACCATTCGGTGGCTCGCTGACGGCAAGCGCTTCATCTGGGAGTCGGAGCGGTCGGGCTTCAAGAACTATTACCTGTATCACATCGACGGCACGCTCATCACCACGCTCACGCAACATCAGGCGGAGGTCGCGGGGATCGTGCAGGTGGACGAGAAGGCGGGGCAGCTCTGGTACTACGCCCGCACCGGCGACAATTACTTGAAGCTCCAGTTGCATCGCGTGGGGCTGAACGGGCGCGGCGACCGCCGCCTCACTGACCCGACGCTCACCCATACGGCCTTCGTCTCTCCGGACGGCGCCTACGTGGTCGACGTGGCGCAGGCGCACGACCGCGCGCCGGTCACGCGCGTCCTCGATGCGAACGGCCGTGCGCTCGGGTCGCCCGTGGCGGAGAGCGATGTGAGCGCCTTCACCGCCGCCGGCTTCCGGGCGCCGGAACGGTTCACGTATCTCGCCGCCGACGGCACGACCCCGCTCTTCGGGATGCTGCACAAGCCGTCGAACTTCGACCCCGCCAAGCGCTATCCGGTCCTCTTCTCGGTGTACGGCGGTCCGGCGACGAACGGCGCGCGCGAGGTCTTCGGCCCGCCGCTCCCCATCGTCGAATTCGGCTTCCTCGTTGTGACCCTCGACGTTCGCTCGGCGGCCTTCCGCGGGAAACGGGCGCTCGACGCCATCTACGAGAAGCTCGGCGTGGTGGAGATCGACGACTTCGCCGCGGCCTCGAAGCATCTCGCCGCGACGTACCCGTTCGTCGACGGCTCCCGCGTCGGGATCTTCGGCACCTCGTACGGCGGCTATGCCTCCGCGATGGCGCTCCTCCGGCATCCGGACGCCTTCGCGGCCGCGTCGGCGTCATCGGCCGTGACGAGTTGGCATCACTACGCCACGATCTACACCGAGCGGTTCATGTACACGCCGCAGGTGAACGCCGAGGCGTACCGGGCGGGCAGTGCGATGGAGTACGCGGCGAACCTGAAGGGCCGACTCCTCATCTACTACGGCACCGCGGACGACAACGTCCACCCGAACAACTCGATGCAGCTGATCCAGGCGCTGCAACGGGCGGGGAAGAGCTTCGAGGTGCAGGTGGGCCCCGATCAGGGCCACACCTCGGTGAATCAGCAGCGGATGATGGAGTTCTTCATCGACGCGCTGGTGCGATAGCGCGCCAACCAGGCGGCGCTCCACGAGGCGAATCGGTCCTCGCGGAGCGCCGTCCGCGCGTCCGCCATCAGCGTGAGCAGGAAGGTCACGTTGTGGAGCGCGAGCAGCCGCAGGCCGAGCATCTCCCCGGCGGCGAAGAGGTGGCGGAGGTAGGCGCGGTCGTATCGCGTGCAGGCGGGGCAGGGGCATCCCTCGACAAGCGGGCGCCGGTCGGTGCGGTGCGCCGCTCGCTTCACCTGCACAGTGCCGTCGGGCGTGAAGAAGGTCCCGTGACGCCCCATCCGCGTCGGCGCGACGCAGTCGAAGAGATCGACGCCGCGGGACACCGCCTCGACGAGGTCGTCGGGATGGCCGACCCCCATCAGGTAGCGGGGCTTCGTCGTGGGGAGCTCGGTGTGGCAGACCTCGAGGGTCGCGTGCATCGCGGGTTTCGGCTCGCCCACGGAGAGGCCGCCGATCGCGATGGCGTCCCAGTCTCCCGCCTGCAGGATGCCGCGTGCGGAGGCGCGCCGGAGCTCCGGGTGCACGCCCCCCTGCACGATCGGGAGAAGCGCCTGGGGCGGGGCGGCGAGGTCGGCGACGGGGTCGTGCGTGGCGAGCGGCGGCGCGCCTACGGGGGCCTCGAGCGTGTCGATCGGCGCGCGTCCCTCGCGCGTGAGTCGGTCGAATTCCACGCGGCAGCGATCGAGCCAGCGGAGTGAGCGTTCCATCGCCGCGCGCGACGCGCCCTCGTCGGAGCGTCCCTCGATCAGCTCGTCGAGCTGCATGATGCAGTCGGCGCCGAGGTTGCGCTCGATGCGCATCACCGCCTCGGGGGTGTAGTCGTGCATCGAGCCGTCGAGCGGACTCCGGAAGACGATCCCCTGCTCACTCACGGTGCGGAGCTGGGCGAGTGAGAAGACCTGGAAGCCGCCCGAGTCCGTGAGCATCGGACCGTCCCACCGCGTGAAGGCGTGGAGCCCGCCGAGCGCGCGGACCATCGTGTCGCCGGGGCGCAGGTAGAGATGGAAGGCGTTGCCGAGGATCATCCGACCGCCGGCCGCGGCGACCTCGTCGACCGAGAGCCCCTTGATGGTGCCGTGCGTCCCCACGGGCATAAAGGCCGGCGTCTCGACCACGCCGTGCGGCGTGGTGAAACGGCCGGCGCGGGCAGCACCGTCGTGATGCGAGGTCTCGAACGCGAAGTGGGTCACCCCGAAACTTCGGTGATTCGCGGGGCCAATGGGAGATGCGCGGGTCGCGAACGGTGATGTGCCGGGTGCACGCGAGAGTGCGAGCGAGTACCGGACGAGTGCTGCGCGAGTGCCGTGCGAGTGCTGGGCGAGCGCGCCTGCCGGTCAGCTCGGTGGCGTCGCGACGATACGCGGGAGGATCGAGTCGACCACCGCCCGGATCACCTGCGGCCGGCTCCCCATCATATGCGGCCCGTCGAGCCAGATGCGCGACTTCGGTTCCGCGGCGGCCGCGAAGAGCGCCTCGCGGGACGCGGCGGGGATGCGTTCATCGTCCCGCGAGTCGAGGAAGACCACCGGCCGCGGGGCGACGCGCGCGATCCACTGTTCCGGGGCGAATCGCGGACCCGAGATCAGGAGGGTGCCGAGCCCGGCGAGCGCGAGGCGCGGTGCGCGCCACGGGACGTCGCGTGTGAGTGACGCGTCGAGCAGGAGGAAGGGGCGGCCGCCCCCTTGGGCCAGCCAGAGGCGCGAGATGCGCGGGTCGCGAGCAGCGGCGATGGTTGCGAAGGGGGCGCCGAAGCTCGCGCCCACGAGTTCCACGCGTGTGGGGTCGACGTCGGGGCGCGTGAGCAGATGGTCGAGCGCGAGCGACACGGCTGGGGGGGTGTCGTAGAAGGCCCGTCGGATCGCTGGTACCTGCGCGAGGGTCGGGAGGAGTCCGCGTGGCGACGGGTTCCCCTCGTAGGGATAGTCGAGCGCGGCGAGCACCACGCCGGGGATCGCATCGACGAGGGCGACCGCCCCGCGCCCACGCTGCTGCCCGCCGAGGATGAGGACGAGCGGGTATCGCACCGCACCGGAGGGGTCCGCATCGCGCATCACCGTGTCGGCGGCGTCCGCCGTTCGCACTGGCGTTGCGGGGCGCACCGCGAGGGTCGCCGCGAGGCCGGTCTCGCCGCGGAGCTGGAGGACGAGCGTCCCATCCCGCTCGTGATCGGCGCGGGGGAGGGTGTCCACCGCCGTGAGTGGGCCGCTGCGTCGGCGGAAGACGGGCTCCGGATCGCGGAGCATCCAAAGGGCGACGCCGGCGAGGGAGAGCAGGAGGGCGATGGCGGCGGCGGGGAGGAGACGTCGCGTGCGCATGCCTCCCATACCCCGGACATCCCCCCCTAGGTTTCCCCGAATGCGAGTGAACATCCTCCCCCCAGACGACGCCCGTCGGATCCTCCCGGCGCTCGCGGCCTCAGCGTCCTCCGACGTCTGGGTGCATCGCTACGAGCATCCCGCCACGGGGTGGGTGCTCGCGGTGGCGACGCACGCGCCGCCGGGCTCCGGCTACCTCTCGCTCGGCGGTTTCCGGATCGCGCCCGAGACGCGCACCTCGGCCCCGGGCTTCACGCCGGAGCGCGAGGCGATCGCCCTCGCGATGGGGATGGAGGAGAAAGTCCGGTGGTCGCGGGTGCTCGGCATCGGAGGCCCACTCGCTCGGCGGGATCTGAGCCGTGTCGTCGGCGGGAAGTGCGTGCTCGCGCCGACCCCCGATGCGCGCATCGGGGAGCCGAACGACCGGGCGCTGCTCGACTTCGCGATCGAGGCCTTCCACGCGCTCGAGGCATCGGCTGGCATCCGGCTCGTCACCGGGCAGGATCTCGGCCACGGGATGATGTCCGATGGTCTCACCGGTTCCCTCGCGTATCTCAACGCCCGCTACCGCGGGAGCGTCGTGGCCGCCACCTCCGGCCCGACGGCGGAAGGGGACTTCCCGG
>JBMTAR010000064.1:0-10457 GCA_049428925.1 Gemmatimonadaceae bacterium | reverse complement strand
ACGCGATCCTCGCGTCCGGCCGTCGTCTTTTTCAGGGCACCATGGACGGCGCCCTCTGGCTCGACCCCGCCACGCGGGCCCCGCGCGCGCTGCGCATCACGGAAGCGCGCCCGACGAAGGATGGGTGGCTCCTCACACTCGCGGAGCTGACCGACCGGACCGAGGCAGAGCGGTGGCACGGGCGGCATCTCCTGGTCCCGGTCGAGGAGCTGACGCCCCCGGCCGAGGACGAGGTCTTCACGCACGAGCTCATCGGGATGACGGTGCTCGACGACGCATCGGCGGCGTCGCTCGGCGAGGTCATCGAGGTCTACGATCTCCCGCAGGGGCTGCTGCTCGAGTTCCAGGGGGCGCACGGCGTGCATCAGCTGCCCTTCATCGACACCTTCGTCCTCGACGTGGACCGGGAGGCACGCACGCTCCGGGTCCGGCTCCCCGACGGCCTGCTGGAGACCTGATGCTCACGATCAACATCGTCTCCATCTTCCCCGAGTTCTTCACTGGTCCGCTGGGGCTGAGCATCCCAAAGCGCGCTGCCGAGGCGGGCTTGGTCACGTATCGGTGCATCGACCTCCGCACCTTCACGCACGACCGGCATCATACCGTCGACGATGCCCCCTTCGGCGGTGGCCCGGGGATGGTGATGAAGGCGGCGCCGTTCTTCGAGGCGGTCGAGTCGGTCGGGGCGACCAGCCCCATCGTCCTGCTCTCGCCGCGCGGGAAGGTCTTCGGGCACGCCGACGCGGTCCGGTTCGCCGAGGGGACCGAGCTGACCCTCCTCTGCGGGCATTACAAGGACGTGGACCAGCGGGTGGCGGACCACCTCGCGACCGAGGAGGTCTCGCTCGGCGACTTCGTGCTCTCCGGCGGGGAGCCGGCGGCGCTGGCGATCGTCGATGCGGTGGTCCGGCTCCTGCCGGGCGCGATGAGCGACATCGAGAGCGCGCGGACCGACTCGTTCTACGACCGGGGGCTCTCGGCGCCGAGCTACACCCGGCCGGCTGAGTACCGCGGGCACGGGGTCCCGGAGGTGCTGTTGAGCGGGAACCACGCGGCGATCGAGCGGTGGCGCCGGGAGGAGGGGGAGCGGCTGACGAGACGCCGGGACGAGGGGGCAGGGGGCAGGGACGAGGGGTGACGGGTCCGGGACGCGCGCGGATGACCGGGCCGTGGTGCCTCCCCGTTGCGCAAGCCTCACAGCCGTCATAGCTTACAAGGCTCGACCAGACCCTTTCATCGGACCGTCGTTCGGTCCGGAGTCCGCCATGCATCCGTTCACTGAGACCCAGAAGGCCTACCTCAAGACCGTCCCCGATTTCCGCGCCGGCGACACGCTTCGCGTGAACGTCCGCGTGAAGGAAGGGGAGAAGGAGCGTCTCCAGGCCTTCGAGGGCGTCTGCATCGCCCGTCGCGGGAACGGCGTCGGCGCCTCGTTCACCGTTCGCAAGATCTCGAACGGCGTGGGGGTCGAGCGCATCTTCCCGCTCCACTCCCCGATGCTCGCCGAGATCAAGGTCGTGCGTCGTGGCCGCGTGCGCCGCGCCAAGCTCTTCTATCTCCGGAACGTCACGGGCAAGGCGGCCCGCATCACGGAGCGGAAGGTGCGTGTGCAGGTCCCCGCGACCGGGACCACCGAGGCGTAAGCGGTCCGTGGCCGGCGGCTGGAGCGCGCTCGAGCGGTCGCTCCGGAAGGCCGGCGCCACGCACATCGCCGGTGTCGATGAAGTCGGACGGGGCCCCCTCGCGGGCCCCGTCGTCGTTTGTGCCGTGATCATGCCGGCGGACCGACGGGCGATTCCCGGTGTCACGGATTCCAAGCAGCTCCGCGCGGCGGACCGTGAGCGGCTCGCCGCCCGGATCGAGGCCGAGGCCGTCGCAATCGCCGTCCGCGCCTCTTCGGTCGCGGAGATCGCGCGTCACAACATCCTGCAGGCGACCGTGCGGGCGATGGCACGGGCGATTGCCGCGCTTCCCGTGCGCCCCGACCAGGTGCTCGTCGATGGCCGCCCACTCAGAACCCTGAACGTGCCGCATCACGGGGTCGTCGGTGGCGATGCTGTATGCTACAGCATCGGCTGCGCGAGCATTGTGGCAAAGGTTGTACGCGATCGGCTGATGTCGCGGCTCGCCCGCCGGTATCCGACGTACGGCTGGGAGGCCAACGCGGGGTATGGCACCCCGATACATCTCGCGGCGCTCCGTGCGGCGGGACTCAGCCCGCACCACCGGGTCCAGTTCTGTCGGACCGCGCTCGGCGGGCAGTTGGAGCGCTGAGCGTTTCGGCGGTTCCGGGGTGTCTGTCGGGCCGACGGCCGGATGTACGCGAGACCGACCCCCGGTGAGCTGCGGCGGCAAAAGCCCTGCTCCCCCTGCCGCCCGGTCGCCCCACGTTCCACCTTTCGGTCTTCCCCCCACCTTCCGACCGATGCACGAGACCCTCGTCGGCAGCACCACAGACCCGATCTCTCAGGGGATCGTCGCCCTCCTTCTGGTGGCTCTCTTTGCCGTGCTGGCGATTGAGAAGGCACACCGGGTCCTCATTGTGATGTCTGCGGTCGCGCTGATGTGGGGGGTCACGTACCTGACGCCGTACAAGTTGTTGACCTTTGAAGCGACGGCGCAGGCGCTCGACGTCAATGTGTTGCTGCTCCTGGCGGCGATGATGGCCCTTGTCGGGGTGCTCAAGGAGACGGGGGTCTTCGGCTGGGCCGTGGAGCGGATCCTCGAGCGGTTCGGCGGGCAGCCCGTGCGGGCCATCACCCTCCTCTGGTGGTTCACGGCGATCGCGTCCGCATTGTTGGACAACGTGACGACCGTGATCTTCGTGACGCCGATCGTGCTGGCGACGACGCAGCGGATCGGTGCGCCCGTGTCGCTGGTGTTGCTGCCACTCATCATGGCGGCGAACATCGGCGGGACGGCGACGCTGATCGGTGATCCGCCGAACATCATGATCGGGTCGGGCGCGGGGCTCACCTTCTTGCAGTTCGTCGAGGAGCTCTCGATCCCGGTGCTCATCATGATGTGCGGGCTGCACTGGTGGGGCGCGCGGCGCCTCCGGGCGGCGATGGGGCCGCGCGCCGATGCGCCGGCGCAGGCGGACGAGCCAGGGTACGGCCCGCGCATCACCGACCCGGGGCTGCTGCGCTGGCTCGGTGGGATTAGCGCCTTCGTGCTCGTCGGCTTCGTGACGCACGGCATCACGCACATGCCGGCCGCCGTGCCGGCGCTCCTGGGCGCCACCGCGGCGCTGGTGGTGCAGGACGTGCGGTACCTCCGGGCCGCACGCCCGTCCCATGAGGAGCGGCAACACGGCATCCTGCACGTGCTTGAGAAGGAGATCGAATGGCCAACGCTCACATTCTTCGCCTTCCTCTTCATCCTCGTCGGCGCGGCGGTGGGGACGGGATTGATCGAGACGCTGGCCGGGGCACTCCGCGAAGGGATCACCGCGGGGAGCACCGCGATGGGCCTCGGTGAGCGCGGCACGCTGATCTTCGCCGCGCTGTTGGTCTGCTGGGTCGCCGGCGTGCTGTCGGCGCTGATGGACAACATCCCGTTCGTCGCGGTGAGCATCCCGATCATCGCCTCGCTGGTCGCCGCACTGCCCGGCGATGCGACGGTCCTTTGGTGGGCGCTCTCGCTCGGCGCATGTCTCGGTGGGAATGGATCACCGATTGGCGCCTCGGCGAACGTGACGACGCTGGGGATGGCCGAGCGTCTGGGGATCCGCATCTCGTTCGCGGAGTTTGTCGCGGTCGGGGCGCGCGTGACGGCGTTGACCCTTGTCGCGGCTTCGGTGTTCCTGATTGGGTACGTCGCTCTCGGGCCCGATCGCGTGGCCCTCGCGGGGGCCGCGGTGCTGGCGCTGGCGCTGGTCGCGCTCTGGCGCTACGAACGCGCGGCACACGGGTGAGCCTGCCGCCGGTGCCGGTGGTGCCCGTCGTGGTGCGTGCTCCCGCGGGTCCACCGGCCCCGGTGGTGGTGGACTCCCCACACAGCGGGTTCGGATTCCCGGAAGACTTCCATTCGTGCGCCTCGCTCGACGCCTTGCGCACGACCTGGGACGCGCACGTCGACGCGCTCTGGGCGGGTGCGCCGGCCGTCGGGGCAATCCTGATCGCCGCGACCTTCCCTCGCTGCTACGTCGACGTCAATCGCGCGGAGACCGACATCGACGCGACCCTGCTGGCCGAGCCGTGGCCGACGGCGATCGCGCCGACCGACTACTCGCGTCGCGGGATGGGGCTGATCCGGCGCCTCGCGCTCCCCGACGTGCCGATGTACGAGGCGCCCCTCCCGGTGCAGGACGTCGCGTCGCGGATTGCGCACTGGTACCGTCCGTATCGGTCCGCGCTCGCGGAGGCAATCGCAGACGCGCGTCGCGTGCACGGCACCGTGTGGCATCTCGACTGTCACTCGATGAAATCGCGCGGGAATGCGATGAACCTCGATGCCGGCGCGTCGCGACCGGATGTCGTGGTGAGCGATCGTCACGGGACGACGGCCGACCCGACGCTCACGGCGCGGATCGCGGCGTGGTTCACGTCGCGAGGTTACCGGACGCAGATCAACGATCCCTATCAGGGGGGTGACCTCGTGCGGACCTTCGGTGATCCGGCGCGTGGCGTGCACAGCGTGCAGATCGAGGTCAATCGGGCGCGGTATATGGACGAGACCACCTGCGAGCGGCACGCGGGGTTCACCGCACTGCAGGAGGATCTGACCGCGCTCGTGTCTGCGCTCGTCGGATGGCACGCTGAGGGACGGTCCGCGTGAGTACGACGACGGGTCCGCAACGCATCGGCGCCTTCCGGCGTCTCCTCGACCTGGTCGAGCGGGTGGGGAACGCCGTCCCGCACCCGGCCACACTGTTCGTGGGCCTCTCGGTGGGTCTCGTCGCGCTGTCCGCGGTGCTGGCCAGGTTCGGCGTCGCGGTGACGCATCCCGGGACCGGGGAGCCCGTGGCGGTGGTGAACCTCCTCTCGGCGTCCGCGTTGCGCCGGATAGCGCTTGAACTGGTGCCGAACTTCACCGGCTTCGCGCCGCTCGGGCCGGTGCTCGTCTCGTTGTTCGGGCTCTCGGTGGCGGAGCGCAGTGGGCTCCTCGGCGCCATGGTCCGGCGTGTCGTCGAGGTGACCCCGGCCCGCTTCCTGACGCTCGCGGTCGTCTTCGCCGGTGCGAACGCGCATACCGCTGGTGACGTCGGCTATGTGCTGCTCCTCCCACTGGCGGCGGCGATGTTCCACGGCGTGGGTCGTCATCCGATCGCGGGGCTCGCCGCCGGGTTCGCGGGCGTCTCCGGCGGGTTCGCGGCGAATCTGCTGCTCTCACCGACCGACCTCGTGATCGCGGGACTGACACAGGAGTCGGCCCGTCTGGTGGATGGGGCGTACACCGTGGCGCCTACGGCGAGCTACTGGTTCCTCGCTGCGTCGGTGGGACTCGTCACGCTCGTGGGGACGGTGATCACCGAGCGGATCGTGGAACCGCGGCTCGGCTCGTATCGCGGGACCGTCGAGGCCCCGCCGACGGCATCCCTAACGGCTGATGAGCGACGTGGCCTCCGCTGGGCCGGGGTGGTGGTGCTCGCCCTCGTCGCGCTCGTCGTCTGGGGGGTCGTCCCGGCGGATGGTTTCCTCCGTGACCCCGAACGGCCAGGGGTGCTCGGTTCAGTGCTCGTACGGGGCTTGGTGGCGCTGCTCTTCGTGTTCGGGGTGCTGCCCGGGGTCGCGTACGGGATGGCAGCCGGGACGATCCGGCGTGATGCGGATGTCTATCGCGGGATGCAGCAGAGCATGGAGAGCGTGGCCGGATATCTCGTCGTCGTCTTCTTCATCGCGCAGTTCGTCGCGATCCTGTCATGGTCGAATGTCGCCATCGTCATGGGTGTGCGCGGTGCGGCGTTCCTGCGCACCCTGGACCTCGGCCCCATCCCGCTGCTGGTCGCGCTCGTGTTGGTGACCGCGGCGGTCGACCTGATCCTCGGTTCCGCCGCTGCGAAGTGGGCGATGCTCGCGCCGGTGCTCGTGCCGATGCTGATGCTCCTCGGCTACTCCCCGGAGCTCACGCAGACGGCGTACCGCGTGGGGGACAGTCTCACGAACATCATCACGCCGCTGGCCTCGAACTTTCCGCTCGTCCTGATGTTCCTGCAGCGCTATGACGAGAAGGCCGGGATCGGCACCCTGACCGCGCTGATGCTCCCGTACTCGCTGGCGAACCTCGTCTGCTGGACGGCGATGCTGGTGGCGTGGGTCTGGCTTGGCTGGCCCACCGGTCCCGGGGCGCCGCTCTTCCTCAGTCGCTGACCGGCGCGGCCGGCCGGCCAGGGAACCCGGCGGCGAGCGTGCCGGCGGAGGTGACGCGCTAGGCGTGCACGGCCTGCGCCGCGGTGCGTAGTGAGTCGGCGTCGAGCGATTCCAGCGGCAGCGCGAGGAGCGCGTCCACGCGTCGGCTCAGTGCGTCGAACGTCGCGGCGAAGGCGTGGCGCGCGGCCGCCGGCTCGGTTTCCTCGGCGGGGTCGGGGAGTCCCCAGTGCACCTGCGCCCGCGCGCCCGGAAAGTACGGGCACGCCTCGTGTGCGTTGTCGCAGACGGTGATCACGAGGTCGAACGCCTCGCCGGCGACGTCATCGATCGATTTGGGCGTGCGGCCGTCCCACTGGATTCCGTGCGCGGCGAGGGTCTGTACCGCATAGGGGTTCACCCGCGGGGCGGGCCGTGAGCCTGCGCTCAGCGCCGTGACGCGGCCCGCGGCGCGCGCGGCGCCGCGCGTCTGGAGTAGCGCCTCTCCGATCTGACTCCGCGCGGAGTTTCCTGTGCAGAGCACCAGGACGCGGAACGGCGCGGTCATACGGCGGGTTTGGTCCCGCGCACGAAGGCGGCCATAAACTTGCCGTCGATCTCGCCGAGGTGCGCGTCGACGTCGATGCCGGCCTCGGTGAGGAAGATTCGCGCGTCCTCGCTCTTGTACATCCGCGTGGGTTCGATCTCCACGGCCGTGAACCCGACCTCGGAGAGCAGGCGATGGAACTCCGACTCCTCGAGGGCGCCCGCGACGCAGCCGATCCAAAGCTCCATACTCCGGCGGACGGCGGCGGGGACCTCGCCGCGCACCACCACGTCGCTCACCGCGAAGCGGCCTCCGGGCTTCAGCACCCGGAAGGCCTCGGCGAGCACCCGGCGCTTGTCCCCCGAGAGGTTAATCACGCAGTTGGAGATGATTACATCCACCGAGGCGTCGGGGAGCGGAATCGCCTCGATCTGCCCCTTGAGGAACGCGACGTTCGTGACGCCCGCCTCGGTCGCATTCTTTCGGGCAAGGGCGAGCATATCGTCGGTCATATCCAGGCCGTAGGCCCGGCCTGTGGGGCCGACGCGGCGCGCGGAGAGGATCACATCGATGCCGCCGCCCGAGCCGAGGTCGAGGACCACCTCGCCGGGGTGGAGCTGCGCGAGGGCAGTCGGGTTGCCGCAGCCGAGCGAGGCGAGCACCGCGGCGGAGGGGAGCTCGTCGGTCTCGCCGTTCACGTAGAGGTTGGACGTGATGGGGTCGACCGAGCCGTTGAACGCGGCACCGCCGCAGCAGGAGTTGACCGGCCCGCAGCAGCTGGCGGCGTCCGTGGCGGGCGCGTCGACGGCCGCGAGGACGCGTCGGGCGGCCTCCCCGTACTTCTCGCGGACGATCTCGGTGACGCCGGTGGGCTGGCTCTTGGTCATCGGTGGCTAGGTTGAGTGCGCTCAACGAATATACCCCGCTAGATTGGAGGAGCCCTGCCGCTGGCGGGGCGGTTCGCCGACCCGGTAGCTCAGCCGGTAGAGCAGCGGCCTTTTAAGCCGTAGGTCGTGGGTTCGAGCCCCACCCGGGTCACTATGCCGTCGCGGTCCCACCCCGTCGTTCCTGTCGTCGTGCGCCGCCTCGGGGCGGTGGGCGCCGTGCTCGCGCTCGTGGCGACGCCGCTTCGCGGTGTGCTGGCCTGCGAGATGGCGGTCGGCCCCGCGGCATCGGTCGCGGTCGACAAGGTGGCGCCGCAGCAGTCGAGCCACGCTGATGCGGTCCATCACGCCACGGTCGATCACGTCGCGGTCGATCACGCTGCGATGGGTCACCACGACGGGGCGCCGCTCGGCGAGTCGTCCGCTGGTGATACTGACACTGACGACTCCAGCCGCGTGCCGGCGACGCCGGACTGCCATCAGCAGATGGGGTGCCTGGTGCTCGCCGAGGTGAGCGCGGGCGGCGCGGTCAGCTCGTCGTCGGTCCCGGCAGGCGCGCCGATGCCGGCCCTCGCCGTCGCGCCGGAGGCGCCCGCGCCGGTCGTCGAGCCGCCGCCACCGCGCGGCTGATCGTTCCAGCGCGCGGCCCAATCTGCGACCACGCGCGCCTCATCTCGACACTTCCGTGCCACCGTACGCCGACGGCTCGCCCGAGCCGCCGCATCGTTGGCGACTTCCGGACAATCCGATGATCTCATCAGTGAGCGCCCTCTGGGTGCGTGCGCTGTGCGTGTGCGCGCTCTGTACGCTGGTCTCGCCTCTCGGGGCGCAGACCGATTTCTACAACACGGACCGCGGCCGCCCGCTCCGGACCGAAGACGCTGTGGTCATCGAGCGGCGGGCCATCGAACTGCAGGCCGTTCCCGTCACCGCCTCGCGTGCCGGGCGCGGAAATTCCGCCGTCGGGGTGGCACCGTCGATCGCCTTCGGCCTGCTCCCACGGACCCAGCTCGAGATCGGGTTCCCCCTGGAATCCCGCGATGACCTTTCACAGCCGGGTGCGTCAACCGGGCTCGCAGGCATCGAGGTCGAGGCGCTGCATCAGCTGAATATCGAGTCCCGTGCGCTGCCGGCCTTCGCGGTCGGGGCTGGGGTACACCTCGGCACCGGTCCCCTCGCGCCGACTCGGTCCCTCGGGACGGTGCGCGCATTGGCGACGCGGACCCTCGGTTGGGGTCGCGTGCACCTGAACGGCGCCTACACGCTCGGCGAAGCGCTCGCGGCGACGGATCCCGGTGCGGATGATGCCGCGCGGTGGGAGGCTGGACTCGCGATCGATCACACCTTCTTCTTCCGGTCGTTGCTCGCCGGCGCCGAAGTGGTGGCGCGGACGCCGATGGCTCTCGGCGCGCCGACCGAGTGGGAGGCTGGCGTGGGGGTGCGGCACCAACTCTCCCCGAGGCTCGCGGTCGATGCCGGGCTGCGTCGGCGGCTCGCGTCAGGGAGTCCGAGCTGGGGGCTCACGCTCGGTGGTGCCTACGCCTTCGCGCGTGGATGGCGTGCCCCGGCGTCAGGCGCCGCGCCCGAGGCACGGGGGGATGACCGCGCGGGCACTGCGGGAACGTCGCGCGCCACCGGCACCGATGCCGCGGCAGCGACGGCCAGGGACGGCACCGACGCCTCCGCCCGCGCCGCCGCGTCGCCGTGGATCACGACGTACGAGCAGTTCTATCTCCAGGCGCCGCACAACTTCACCTTCCGTCGTCGCTATCCGGCCGCGGATCGGCTCTTCAACGCCTTCGATTACGGCCACGCGATTCTGTACGAGCTGCTCTGGACGCGGCCGAGCGAGGCGCAGCGACGGCTCGAGGGTGGGATCTATGACCGACTGACCACGCAGGTGCTCGACGCGCCGCCGCGGCTTCCGCTCGTGGAGGACGCCATCGAGCCGAGGTACGCCCGCCTCGCCCCGGAGGCGAAGATGATGTTCGAGTGGGCACACCTTCTGCATCGGCAGGTCTACGACATCCTCGCCGACGAACGCCTCGATGACAGGGCGAAGGACGCCGAGATGGGTCGCCTCCTCGCCTACTACCGGTCCCGTCCCGATCTGGCGTTCAGCGTGGTGCCGAAGAACATGTCGCTGATGCAGGAGCAGCCGTACTCCCTCGCGTTCCGGCAGGCGTACCCGAAGTTCAACGGGCTCATCTGGGCGTATCACTGGCTGCAGGTGGGGCTCTACGAGCCGCTCGTCGTCGGGCGCACCTCGGCGGAACGGCAGGCTGGGGTGATGGCTACCGTCGCACGCTTCCGCCAGATGATTCCGGGCGCGCCCGACGGCTATCCGCCGATGATGCCGATGACGGCGGCGATCGCACCGACGTTCGCGACGCGCTGGCCGGAGATCGCCATCATCTTCGACAACCTGCATTCGATGCACGACGTCATCTCGGACATCCTGGCGAACGAGGCGGTGCCGCGCGCGGAGAAGCGGACGCTGATCCTCAAGGCCGCCTACGCCTTCCGTGATGACACGACCGAGGTGATGACGGTGGCGGGGTGGCGGAAGATGTCGCTCGATATGGGCGTCGACAATCAGGGTGGTCCGGCGGTCGGATTCCTGCCGGCGCTCCCGGTCTCCTCGATGGCGCGCGGGATGGTGATGCGATACGATCGCGACGGGAATCCGCGCGACGGGGAGCACCACCACCACCCGTAAGGGTCGGGGTGAGGGGCGGC
>JBMTAR010000063.1:0-10755 GCA_049428925.1 Gemmatimonadaceae bacterium | reverse complement strand
TCACCTACCTCGAGGCGATCCGCGAGGCGATCGACGAGGAGATGGCGCGCGACCCTGAGGTCTTCCTCCTGGGGGAGGACATCGGCGCGTACGGCGGCGCGTTCAAGGTCACCGACGGGATGCTGGCGAAGTACGGTGAGGCACGCGTGATCGACACGCCGATCTCCGAGATCGCGATTGTCGGCGCGGCCGCCGGGGCCGCGCACATGGGGATGCGGCCGGTGGTCGAGATGCAGTTCATCGATTTTATCGCCAACGCGTACGACATGCTGACGAACTACGTCGCGACGGCGCGGTACCGGGCCTTCCTGCCGTGTCCGATGGTCGTGCGCGGCCCGAGCGGCGGCTACGTCCGGGGCGGGCCGTTCCACTCGCAGAACCCCGAGGCGGGATTCATCCACACGCCGGGGCTCAAGGTCGTCTATCCGTCGACCGCCGAGGACGCGAAGGGCCTGATGAAGGCCGCCATCCGCGACGACGACTGCGTGCTCTTCTTCGAGCACAAGTACCTCTATCGGCGCATCAAGGGCGTGATGCCCGCCGGTGATCACGTCGTGCCGATCGGCAAGGCGCGGACCGCGCGGGCCGGGACGGATGTCTCGATCATCACCTATGCCGCGACGGTGCATAAGGCGCTGGAGGCGGCGGAGAAGCTGCAGGCGGAGGACGGCCTCTCCGTCGAGGTGATCGACCTCCGCTCGCTTGCGCCGCTCGACGACGAGGCGATCGTCGCGACGGTGCGGAAGACGAACCGCGTGCTCGTGGTGCACGAGGACACGCGCACCGGCGGCATCGCGGGGGAGATCACGGCCCGGATCAACGAGACCTGCTTCGCGCACCTCGACGCACCGGTCCTCCGCGTCACGGCGCACGACATCCCGTTGCCCTACGCCCCGGCGCTCGAGGACTTTGTCCTCCCGCAGGTGGACGACATCGTGCTGGCGGTGCGCCGGCTGGTGGCCTGGTAGATGGCGACCACTCCGACCCGCGGCCCCGCGCCGCTCGCGCGCGTCATCCCGATCGGCTGCTTCATGGCGTTCATCGGGTTCTTCTCCGGCGGCATGATCGGCGTGTTGATCTCCAAGGGGGTCGCCTTCGTCCGGAAGGCGCCGGCCTGCGACGGCATCCCGACGTGCGACTGGTACATTTACATGCTGGTCGGTGGCGCCCTCGGTGCCCTGACCCTGCCGTGGTTGGTGGTCTCCGCGCTCCGGAGCACACCGCCCGCGCCCTCCGCTCCGACCGACCGTCCTGAGGAATAGCCGTGGCCCGCATCGACGTCATCATGCCCCAGATGGGCGAGTCCATCGCCGAGGGGACCCTCTCGCGCTGGTTGAAGAAGATCGGCGACGAGGTGAAGCGTGACGAGCCAATCTTCGAGATCTCGACCGACAAGGTCGACGCCGAGATTCCTGCGCCCGCGGCGGGCGTGCTGGCCGAGATCATCGTGACCGAGGGGACGACCGTCCCCGTGAACACCGTCGTGGCACGCCTCGAGACGGAGAAGGGGGCCGCGGTCGCGCCGGCTCCGAGTCCCTCACCCGCGGCCGCTGCACCGGCGGCCTCGGCGGTGGCGCCAACCCCCGCGTCTGCGCCGGCTCCTGCAGCGCCCAGTGCCGCACCGGTGACGAGTACGCCCGCCCGCCCGGCGGCACCCGCCGGCTCCCTCGAGGAGCGGCTGCGGACGAAGTCCTCCCCGCTGGTCCGCCGGATGGCGGCCGAGGCGGGGGTCGACATCACCGCGCTCTCCGGTTCCGGGATCGCGGGACGCGTGACAAAGAAGGATCTCGAGGCGCACCTCGCGACCGGCGGGGCCCGCCCCGCGGCCGCGCCGACGGCGCCGGCGGCGATGCCGGCGGGCCTGCCCGGGGCGATCGCGGTCCCGGCTGCACCGATGGGCGGCCACGCCGAGCCGACATTCGCGCCCTGGCCCGGTGACGTCGTCGAGCCGATGAGTAAGATCCGCCGGCTCACCGCCGACCATATGCGCCAGGCCAAGCAGGTGGCCGCGCACGTGACGAGCTTCTTCGAGATCGACCTCACCCGCGTCGCGCGTCACCGTGCGCAGATGAAGGCAACGTTCGAGGCGGAGACGGGACAGAAGCTGACCTTCCTCCCGTTCATCATGAAGGCGGTGGTCGAGAACCTGCGCCGCCATCCGGTGATGAACGCCACGGTCTCGGGCACCGATGTGATCCTGCGCAAGCGCTACAACATCGGCATCGCGGTGGCGCTCGATCCGGTCGGGCTCATCGTGCCGGTCATCAAGGACGCGGATGGCCTGAACCTCACCGGGCTCACGCGCGCCGCGAACGACCTCGCCGCCCGCGCGCGCTCCAAGAAGTTGAGCCCGGTCGACGTCCAGGACGCGACCTTCACCATCACGAATCCCGGTGTCTTCGGCTCGCTGATGGGGACGCCGATCATCCCCGTCGGGACGACGGCGATTCTCGGGCTCGGGGCCATCGAGAAGCGCCCGAAGGTCATCACGGGGGCGGATGGCGAGGATACCATCGCGATCCGCACCTGCGCGTACTTCTCCTGCAGCTTCGATCACCGCGTGGTGGACGGCGCCGATGCCGACCGCTTCATGGCGGACCTCAAGAAGACCCTCGAGACCGCCTGAGCGATGCCGAAGGCTCTGACGATGCACCGTACCGTCGTCACGCCCGGCGACCGCGCCCGCTTCCTGGAGGCGGCGCGCGCGAAGGCTCGGCATTACGAAGCCGCGTCGTGTCACTACTGGCTGTTCGAGGAGGCCGCCCTCGCCGGTGCCTTCATCGAGTTCTGTGAGGCGCCCGACGCCGCCACCCTGACTGCCGCGCACGCGGCCGCGCCCGGACGGATCCTCGACCCGTCGCGCGTCTACACCTCCGTGGAGCTCACCTGATGCCCACCCGACATCTCGAGATCGACGGCCGCACCTGGGCGGTCTACCCCAGCGGCTACATCACGCAGTACGACGCCGATGAGTTCGGCCTCCTCTTCGTGCACGGCACCGGGGAGGACCGTGAGGTGCGCGTGACGCGCTATTCGCCCGGCCGCACCCGGTCGCGCGAACAGGCGCTCGCGGAGATGTCGGACGCCGACGTGCGTCGGCTCTTCGGGCTCTCGCAGCCCAGCGTCCGTTCCCCCGAGGCCGGTTACGCCCCGTGACGGGTGACGCGGCCCCCGCGCCGCGTCACGTCGACCTCCACGCCCCCTCCACGGCCTCGGACGGGCCCGCGCCGCCGCCCGGGGCTGTCGAGGCCGCGCACCGCGCCGGTGTCGTGGCGCTCGCCCTGACCGATCACGATACGCTCGCCGGGGTCGCGGAGGCGCAGGTCGCCGCCGATCGGCTCGGGCTCCGGCTCGTGCCCGGCGTCGAACTGAGCGTCCATCAGGACGGCACCGAGGTGCATCTCTTGGGGCTGCACATCCGCGACATCGTCGGACTCCAGGGGGAGCTTGAGGCGATCCGGGATCAGCGTCGGCTGCGCGCGATCGCGATGGTCGAGCGGCTCGCGAGCGCCGGGGCACCGATCGCGTTCGAGGCCGTGCTCGCCGCGTCGGGCGGCGGCGCCATCGGGCGGCCGCACGTCGCGCGGGCACTCGTTGCTGCGGGGCACGTCAAAGACCAGCGCGAGGCCTTCGATCGGTTCCTCGCGTTCGGGCGCCCCGCATACGTCGACAAGGCGCGGCTCGAGATCGCTGACGGTATCACGATGATCCACCGCGCCGGCGGGCTCGCCGTCATCGCGCATCCGGGTGCCGAGGGACGGCGCGAGCGCGTCGAGCCCCTCGTGCCCCTCGGGCTCGACGGACTCGAGGTGCGCCATCCGAGCCACACGGCCGAGGATGTGAAGCGCCTCGACGCCCTCGCTCGGCACTTCGGGCTCGTCGTGAGCGGCGGGTCCGATTGGCACGGGGCGATGCAGGGGCCGCGTGTCCTCGGGGCGATGCGTGTCCCGGAGGCGTGGCTCGAGGCGCAGGACGCGCGGCTCGCGTCGCGCGCGGCCTGACGGCACCGCGGCACCGATGACCAGCGCGTCCGAACTGCTGACGCCAGCGACGGGGCGCACGGATGCCCGCGTGGTGCTCGTGACGGGGGCGGGCCGCCGGGTTGGTGCCGCAATCGCCGCATCACTTGGCGCGCACGGATGGACCGTCGCGGTGCATCATCACGCGAGCGTCGACGGTGCCGCTCAGTTGGTCCGGGGGATTGAAGCCGCTGGGGGCGCCGCCGCCGCGTTCGCCGCGGACCTCGCCGATGCCGAGGCCTGTGCGGCCCTCCCGTCTGCGGTGGTCGCGCGGTTCGGACGGCTCGACGCGGTCGTCCACGCCGCCGCTTCGCTGCAGCGCACGCCCCTCGGCGTGACGTCGGCGGCGACGGTCGATGCGATCCTCGCGCTCAACCTTCGCGCGCCCTTTCTTCTCGCGCAGGCGAGTGCGGCCCTCCTCTCAGATGGAGGCGCCATCGTGTGTATCGGGGATCACCTGGCCGACGAAGTGACGCCGGGCTACGCGATGCACGGCGTCGCCAAGGCCGGCGTGCACGCACTCGTCCGTCAGCTCGCCGGGGCGCTTGCCCCTCGTGTCCGAGTGAATGCCGTCGCGCCCGGGGTGGTGCTCCTCCCGGACGATGCACCGCCCTCGCTCGCGGAGCGTCTGGCCGCGGAGGCGGTCCTCGGTCGGATCGGAACGCCGACGGACGTCGCCGATGCGGTGCGCTACCTGCTCGACGCGCCGTTCGTCACGGGGCAGGTGCTCCGCGTCGATGGGGGGCGCGGACTCGGTGCGTGAACGGGGAGCGGTCGAGTCGGGGGCGGCGGACCACACTCACTGACCGCACCCGCTGACCGCACCCGCTGACCGCACCCGCTGACTTGCGCCCGGCCGCCGCGGGTCAGAGCTGGCGCAACCAGCTCAGCTTCACGATCAACTGACGCGCGCGCGGGGTGAGCCCACCGAGAATCGGCTGACGATCGTTGTACACCACGTACAGGAACGACAGCGGGGAGAACTCCCAGCTGAAGCGGGCGTTCAGCGTCCCGCGCTCGATCACCGAGTTGTACTGGTAGAACGCGCTCCACTGAAGCCGCGGATTGACGAAGAGCCGAAGTTCCGGGCCCGCGAGGTAGGTCACGAGGGAGGTGTCCGCCGGCCCGAGCGAGCTGAGGAAGTTCACTTCGTATGTGGCGCGCACACTCAGGTATGGGCTCGGAGACCACCGGCCCGACAGCGCGAGCTGCTCCTGACGCCCATCGAAGAATCCGCCGGTCGACGCGCTCACCGCGCCGGCGAGCGGCGCGCTCTGATCGGTCGAGAGGTCGACGCCGGTCCGCAGGTAGTCGTAGGCCCCCGGCGCGATCGACACGCCCGGGAGGATCGGAAGCGCGCTCGTCGGGCGCTGGTAGTTCTGCTGCACGTACGGCGTCAGCGTCCCGCCGGTGCGGCGGAGCACCTCGCCGCGGAGCGCGATGCTCCCCTCTTGGAGCCGCTTCGACTGCGGATCGTGGAAGAAGAGGGAGAAGACCTCGGGGCGGAACCAGACCACGCCCTCGGGGCGCCAGGCGGGTTGGAAGGTGCGGCTCGCGAACGGCCCAGTCATGATGACGTCGGGGCGCGAGACGAAGCCCGTCCGCGGACGGAACTCGGCGGACACATAGGCGCCCGAGAGGCCGAGGTTGGACGACGGCGTGTTGCGGCTGATCGCGTAGGTGGCGGCGACGCCGGTACGTCCGGTGTCGGCCGAGGTGGTGAGCATCGCGCTGAGCTGCGTGGCCTCCCCGAACCGCGTGAGCGCGTCGATCGCCGTGACCACGTTGCGGCGGTCGCCAGCGTCGTCGCGGTAGGCCATCAGCCCGCCAATGCGCGTGGAGCGTCCGACGAACTGCGTGACCCGCCCGACGGCGAAGTCGGCGGCGTCGGCGTCCGAGGCACCGGTCCCGGCCTGTCGCATCAGGAGGGCGCCCGCCGCCGTCCGGCCGGTGCGATAGCCGTAGCGGAGGCCGCCGACGATGGGGCGGGGCGTGCCGTCGGCGCCGAGCCCGATGCTTCGCGAGAAAAAGGGTTGCACCACAAAGGGGTTGATCGTGCCTCCCGCGAACGCCGCACCGTTCGCGCCCCCGCCGGCCGTGAGGAGGTCGGCGTTTTCGAGGAAGAACTGGCGCTGCTCGGGGAAGAAGACGCTGAACCGCGTGAGGTTCACGACCTGCCGATCGACCTCGGCCTGCGCGAAGTCGGTGTTGACCGTTGCCTCGACGAGCGAGTTCGCGGTCGGGGCCCAGATGATCTCGCCGCCGAGGTCGGCGGCGGTCCCGTCGCGCGCGCCAGCACTCGCGTCCTTCGTCGCGTTCGTCAGGCCGTAGAGGCGCGACCGGACATTTGTTCGGGGGGGTGGCGGCTGGATGGAGTCGAGCACGCCGGCGTAGGCGAGGCGCCATGAGGAGAACTGCCGCGGATACGGGGCCCACGCCGTCCACTGCGCCACGCGCCGGCTGTTGCGCACGAAATTGATGTCCCACGTGGTGAGTCCCGGGGCATAGCGCAGCGAGGTCCAGGGAACGGAGATCTCAGCGACCCATCCGGAGTCCGACTGCGTCGTCCGGACGCGCCACATCGCGTCCCAGCTGAAGCTGAAGGTCGCGCCGCCGTCGAAGGCCTGCACGTCGCCCTGTGACCCGAGCGGCGTCACCTGGATCTGATAGACGGTCCGATGGTCGCCGAGGGAGCCGATGGTGATGCCGAAGACATCGCTCTCGGGCGGGGTGAAGTCGCGGCGGAGGTCCGGCATCCTGAGGCCGCGTCGCCCGGCGGTGTCCCGATGGAACGCGCCGATGTAGAGGAACTCATCGTCGTAGAGGACGTGCACCACGCTGGGGAACTCGGTCGATCGGATGAAATCCGGCCGAACGCGCACGAAGTCGCCGATGGGGGCCGCGGCGGCCCACGCGGGGTCGTCAAGCCGGCCATCGAGCACGATTGGACTGGTCGCGCGCCGGGCCACGGCGTGCCGACGATTCGCATCGGTCGGGACGGTGACGGAGTCGAGCTCCTGTGCCGTGAGCCGGAGCGAGCCGAGCAAGAGGAGGGCGGCGAGGCGAAGCGATGGACGAGGCACGAGGGTTCGGAGTGGGGAACGTCAGAAGGCGGACACCTCGCGCTGCACGACTCGGCGGCGTGGTGTCACCTCCGTCGGTGGAGCAGGCGCGGAGCGCCGGTCGCCCGGCGCTCTGGCGCCCGACGCTCTGCGGAGCGTACATAAGTCGTTCCGCATCCGCCACCTCCACCTGTACACCGGCTGCTATGTCTCCGACGATTCGACCGACCGCGATGCTGGCCGCGCTGCTCGCCTCCTCTGTTCTCGCCGCGCAGGGGCCGCCGTCGGCACCCGCCGCCCCTCGGCCCGCGGCGCCGCCCGCCGCCGCGGCGACGGTCGCCGATATGGCGGCCCAGGAGCGTCTCCGGGGCGAGCGCGCCGAGGATCCCAATCCGGCGCCGGCGCGCCGTGAGGGGGAGGGGCCATTCCAGCGGCTCATCATTCGCGGTGTGAATCTCATCGACGGGTACGGGTCGGCGCCGCGTGGGCCGGTCGACGTCGTTGTCGAGGGGAATCGCATCACGCAGGTCGTCGGCGTCGGGTACCCCGGCGTCGCAATCGATGAATCCAAGCGCCCGCGCGGGGCGACGCGCGAGCTCGATGCGACCGGGATGTACCTCATGCCCGGCCTGATCGACCTCCACGTCCATCAGGGCACGCAGCAGAAGGCCCCGGACTCCGAGTACTACAACAAGCTCTGGCTCGCGCATGGCATCACAACCGTCCGTGGCGTGCCCTTCGCCAGCTTTGATTACTCGGTCCGTGAGCGCGCGCGCAGCGCGTCGAACGAGATTGCCGCGCCGCGGTATGTCGTGTACCAGCGGCCTGGCACGGGGTGGGGCCGTGGGACGCCTCGCACGCCGGACGATGCCCGGGCGTGGGTCCGGTGGGCGAAGCAGAACGGCGCCGATGGCCTCAAGCTCGGCGCCGAGCGCCCCGACCTGATGGCCGCGTACATCGACGAGGCGAAGAAGCAGGGGCTCGGCACCACCGCGCATCTCCAGCAGAGTGGCGTGGCGCAGGTGAACGGGCGCGTCGCTGCGGAGATGGGACTCGGGGCGATCACGCACTTCTATGGGATCTTCGAGTCGATGTACGACAATCACCAGGTCCAGCCCTGGCCGCTCGACGCCAACCTCGGCGACGAGCAGACGCGGTTCGGGCAGGTGGCGCGCCAGTGGAGCCTCGTCACCCCGGGGAGCGAGAAGTGGAAGGCCTTCCTCAAGACGCTCCTGGCCAACGATGTGACGCTCGACCCCACGATGACGACGTATCTCACCGGCCGCGACGTGATGGCTCGGATGCGCGCGCCCTGGCACGAGCGCTATACGATCCCGACGCAGTGGGACTTCTACATCTCGAACCGGTCGAACCACGGGGCGTACTTCTACGATTGGACCACCGATGACGAGGTGGCGTGGCGGAACTTCTACCGCGTCTGGATGCAGTTCATCAACGAGTACAAGAACATGGGCGGCCGCGTGACGGCGAGCTCGGATGCGGGCTTCATCTACAACACCCCGGGCTTCTCCACGATTCAGGAGCTCGAGTTGCTGCAGGAGGCCGGGTTCTACCCCGGCGAGGCGATCCGCGCCGGCACCTACCACGCCGCGCTGACGAACGCGAAGCCAACGGGGCGGCCGATCGAGTCCGGCGTCGTCGAGCCGGGGATGCTGGCCGATCTTGTCATCGTGAACGCGAACCCGTTCCAGAACCTGAAGGTCCTCTACGGGACCGGGTGGGAGCGGCTCAACGACGCCACGGGCCGTGTCGAGACCTACGGCGGCGTCCTCTGGACCATCAAGGACGGCATCATCTACGACGCCAAGCAGCTCCTGAAGGACATCGAGGAGATGGGGAACGCCCAGCGGCGGGCGCGGGCGACCGGCGGTATGCGGTAACGGGATCGTTCGACGCCGTTTGGACGGGGCGCATCCGGGGTGCCGGGTGCGCCCCGTCCGTCGATAGATTGCCCCCCATCTCAACGCACGGGTGGATGGTGGCGACGCACGAATACGAGGTGGTGATCGTCGGGGCGGGGCCGGCCGGGATGTGCGCCGGACTCTACACGGGGCGCTCGATGCTGCGGAGCGTCGTGCTGGAGCGCGGCTTCCCGGGTGGGGAGCTCCTCAACACCGAGGTCATCGAGGACTACATCGGGTTCGAGCACGTCCTCGGCCACGAGCTCGCGACGAAGTTCCAGGCGCACGCCGAGAAGTTCGGCGCCGAGATCCGCACCTCGACGCCGGTCGAGTCGGTGACCCGGCGCGCCGACGGCCAGTTCGACTGCGTCACCGAGTCGGGCGCTGTATTAGTCGCCCCGCCGGTGATAGTCACCGCCGGTGGCACCCCCCGGAAGCTCGACGTGCCCGGCGAGGTCGAATACGCCGGCAAGGGCGTCTCGTACTGCGCCATCTGCGACGGCGCGTTCTACAAGGGGCACACCATTCTGGTGGTCGGTGGCGGCGACGCCGCGTGCGAGGAGGCCGACTTCCTCACGCGCTATGCCGAGAAGGTCTACCTCGTCCATCGCCGCGACACCTTCCGGGCCTCGAAGCTCGTGCAGCAGCGCGCGTTCGCGAACCCGAAGATCGAGGTCATCACCGACACCGTCGTCGATGAGATCCTCGGCGCGGAGGGGCTGATGACCCATGCGCGCATCCGGAACCTGAAGACGGGTGCCGCGTCCGATCTGATCGCGACCGGCATCTTCATCTTTGTCGGCTTCAAGCCGAACACCGGCATCATCCGCGACCACGTCGAGCACGATGCCGCCGGTTATCTCCTCACCGACGCGATGATGCAGACCTCGGTGCCGGGGCTCTTCGCCGCCGGCGACGTCCGTGCGCAGTTGACGCGACAGGTCACCACCGCGGTGGGCGACGCGACGACGGCCGCGATCGGGGTCGAGAAGTATCTGACGGCGCGGAAGAACGGGCAGCCGGCACCCTTCGCGCCGCCGATGCTCGGCATCACGGCGTGACCGAGCTCGCCGTCTTTGTCGTCGGCGCGTTTCAGGAGAACTGCTACCTGCTGCACGATGCCGCCGCGGGGACAGCGGTCCTGATCGATCCCGGCGACGATCCGATCCGCCTCGGTGCGGAGCTCGAGCGTCGCGCGGCCCGGCTCACCGCGATCTGGCTCACACATGCCCATCTCGACCACATTGGCGCGGTCGAGGGGATGCGTCGCGCCTGGCCGGGGGTACCGGTGCATCTGCACCCCGCTGACGCGGAGGTGTATGACAACGCGTGGCGCGCCGCCGCCATGTACAACCTGCCGTTCGAGCAACCCGCCCCCGCGGACTGTGCGTTCGCGGAGGGGGAGACGCTGACGTTCGGCGGCGAGTCGTTCACCGTCTGGCATCTGCCGGGACACAGCCCCGGCCACGTCGCCCTCATCGGATCGAGCCGCCTCTTCGGCGGTGACTTGCTCTTCCAGGGGTCGATTGGGCGGACCGATCTCCCGCGCGCGGAGCCGACGGCGATGGCCGCGTCCCTCGAGCGTCTGATGACCCTCCCCGACCCCCTGATCGTCCACCCGGGCCACGGTCCGGCGACCACGATCGGCGCGGAGCGCGCGTCGAACCCGTTCCTCACGGGGGTCGCCCGTATCCCGCGGAGTTGAGCCGTCTGCGGTGTATCTTGCGGTAGCCCCCTCACCCCTGGCCCCCG
>JBMTAR010000062.1:0-10867 GCA_049428925.1 Gemmatimonadaceae bacterium | reverse complement strand
GGAGTCACGTGTCACCGAGGCGGTCCGCGTTCCTGACGCCGCGTTGGTCTTCGCGTTGGGCTTTGGCGCTGGCGTCGGTCTGCCCTGTGTCGTGCTCTTCTTCGCGCTCGTCGTCGTGTTCTTCGTCGTGTTCTTCGTCGTGTTCTTCGTCGCGCTCTTTGTCGGGCGCTTCGTCGGGCGCTTCGTCGGGCGCTTTCTCGCGCTCATCGGCGACCCCGCAGCCACTCCAACGGATCCACCGCGATGCCATCCCGCGGCCGCATCTCGAAGTGGAGTCGCGGCGGGAGGTCGGGGTCGGCCTGGCCGACGGTGCCGATGACATCCCCCTTTGCGACCTTCGCCCCGCGGCGCACGCGTGCGTTCTGCAGCGACGCATACAGGGAGTAGGCGCCACCACCGTGCTGGATGAGCACGGTCAACCCGTAGGTCCCGGAGGGTTCGGCGAAGACGACCTCACCGGCCTCGACCGCCTTCACCGGCGTACCGACGGCCGCGCCGATGCCGATGCCGTTCCAGCGGATCGAAGTGTTGTCCGGGTTCACCTGCCGCCCGAAGCGGTAGACGATGGTGCCGTCCACCGGCCAGTCGAGTCGGCCAAGGTCGGCCGTGGTGAGGGTGCTGGTGACGGGGGCGGCGTCCGGGCGGGCCTCCGCGCGTCGACGCGTCGCCTCGAGGGCGGCAATCACACTCGAGAGCCGCTGTTCGTCGCGTTGGATCTGTCGCACCCGTGCCTGCGCCCGCTGGGTCTCCGCCTGAATCTGGGCGAGGGTCCGGGTCCGCTGGCCCTGCAGCCGGCGGAGGCGCTGCTCCTCCTCTTCCTTGTCGCGCCGGTTCCCCTCGATTTGCGAGCGCAGGCGCTCGAGCACGGTGCGCTGTGAGGCGATCTGATCGGACAGGACGGTGACGCGCCCCACGAGGGCGCGGTCGCGCCGCGCCGCGAGGTGCAGATACTTGTAGCGCGCGACGAGGGCGCCGAACGACTCGGCGGAGAGCAGCGCCTCGACCTCGTGCAGCGCCCCGCGCTTGTAGATCTCCTGCACCCGGTAGCGCAGCGCGGCCTGCTTGATCCGCAGTTCGTCCTGCGTGCGCGCGAGCGAGGAATTCATGTTGAGCACCTCGTCCTGCAACGTGCCGAGTTGCCGCTCGAGCGAGCGCACCAGGCGGGCGGTGGCCATCGCCTGGCGCTCGAGATTGAGCCGCTCGGCGGTGACGTCGCGCGCACTGCTCTGGAGGCGCTGCATCCGCTCCTCCAGCTCGGCGCGCTCCTGCCGGAGGCGATCGAGCTGGGCCTGCTCCTCACGCAAACGCTCGACGCCCTGCTGCGCCGACGGGGGGAGCGTCGACGGGCGGGCCTGCGCGGCAAGACCGGTCGCCGCGCCGACCGCGAGTGACGCGGTCAGCACTGCCCGACGCAGCATCGGACGGCGCGCAGGTGGCGGCCCACCGCGATGGCACTCGCGAGGACCCCGAGCGCCGCCCCGGCCAGGAGGCCGGCGACGGCCAGCACGGGGCCGAAGAACGTCGCCTGGAGGACGAAGCGGCCGATGGCGAGGAACGTGGCGCCGGTGAGTGCCAGCGCGACGAGGCCACCTAGCAGCCCCTTCGCGAACCCTTCGATGAGGAAGGGCGCCCGGATGAACCCGTCGGTCGCGCCGACGAGTCGCATGATCTGGATCTCCTTCGCGCGGGCGAGCACCGCCATCCGGATGGTCGAACCGATGATGATCATCGAGACGAGCGCGAAGGTGAGGCCGAGCGCCAGGCCGACGGCCGTGGCGATGGTGCGCAGCCGGTAGAGCTTCGCGACCCACTCCTCACCGTAGCGGATGTCGTCGATGAAGTCATAGGCGGCGAGGCGCGTGGCGACGGCCTTGACCGCCTCGGGGGAGCGTGCCCCTTCGCGGAGCCGGACTTCGATCGACGCAGGGAGCAATCCCGGCTCGAAGACGTCCTCGAACTCCCCGAGCTCGCGTCGCGCCCGCTCCAGCGCCTGCGCCTGCGTGACGAGGGTCACGCCGGCGACCTCCGGGAACTGCTGGATGTCCTCAACGGCGACGCTCGTCGCCTCGGGAGCCGTGCCGTCCGCGATGAAGCCGCGGATCTCGACGCGGTCCCCCACCTGATCGAGCGCCTGCCGCAGGTTGAGCGCGACGAGGCCGAAGAGCCCGAACGCGAAGAGGGAGAAGGCGATCGTGGTGACGCTGAGCGCGCTGAGGGTCGGCGCGCGACGGAACGAGAGGAGTCCCTCACGGACGGCGAGCCTCATCCGACGTCCTCCATCCCGGCGGCGGGCGTACCGGCGCGTCCTGCACCGGAGTCGAAGACGAGTCGGCCGCGCTGCATCTCGAGCGTGCGGAGTCCGGATGTGCGCACGAGCTGCATATCGTGCGTTGCCATCAGGACGGTCGTCCCGCTGGCGTTGATCTGCTGCAGCAGGTCGAAGACGCCGCGCGTCGAGCGCT
This sequence comes from Gemmatimonadaceae bacterium, assembly GCA_049428925.1. Lineage (GTDB taxonomy): Bacteria > Gemmatimonadota > Gemmatimonadetes > Gemmatimonadales > Gemmatimonadaceae > Pseudogemmatithrix. The sequence goes on along the minus strand of JBMTAR010000062.1, from coordinate 8,405 downwards.
CATCGAGGTTTCCGGTGGGTTCGTCCGCGAGGATGAGGAGCGGGTCGTTCACCAGAGCACGCGCGATTGCGACCCGCTGCTGCTCGCCGCCGGAGAGCTCGTGCGGCCGGGAGTCGGCCTTGGCCTTCAACCCGACCTTGTCGAGCACCCGGAGGACCTTCGGCCCGATGGTCGCCGCCGACGCGCCGGTCACCTCGAGCGCGAACGCGACGTTCTCCGCGGCGGTGCGATCGGGGAGGAGGCGGAAGTCCTGGAAGACGATGCCGAGGCGGCGCCGGAGCGTGGGCACCTTGCGTGCCGTGAGGAGCACGCTGCTCTGCCCGAGGAGCCGAACCTCACCGCTGCTCGGGCGCTCCTCGACGTAGCAGAGCTTGAGCACGGTGCTCTTGCCGGCGCCGGACGGGCCGGTGAGGAAGGCGAACTCGCCGCGGGTGAGATGGAACGAGACATCCTCGATCGCGGGGACGCCGGAGGCGTAGGTCTTGGCGACGCGGGTGAAGCGGATCATGAGGGGCCGATGGCCTGGGCGAGGTCGGCGATGAGGTCGTCCACGGCCTCGACGCCGATGCTGAAGCGGAGGAATCCGTCCGGGATGCCGATGCGGGCGCGCTCGCGCGACGACAGCTTCGCGTGCGAGGTGAAGCGTGGCTCGCAGACGAGGGAGTCGACCCCACCGAGGCTCGTCGCGTGCGTGACCACTTCGAGACGGCGCAGCGCGCGCGTGGCCGCACGGGCGCCGCCGGCGAGTTCCAGCGCGAGCATCCCGCCGAAGCCGTCGAGCGTCCGGCGGGCGACCCGATGGTCGGGGTGCGAACGCAGGCCCGGGTAGTGCACGCGGCGCACGGCGCGCTGCCGCTCCGCCCAGCGCGCGATGGCAAGGGCGCTCGCATTCGCCCGCTCGACGCGGATCCCGAGCGTCTTGAGCCCGCGTTCGAGCAGCCAGACGGCGAAGGGATCGGGGGTCTGACCCCAGAGCATCTCCTTCTGCAGGACGCGGTCGATGTACGTCGACGCGCCGGCCACCATCCCCATCAGCACGTCGTGATGTCCGTTGAGGAACTTCGTCGCCGACTGGATGACGATGTCGGCCCCGTGCTCGAGCGGACGGAAGTTGATCGGACTCGCGAAGGTCGAGTCCACGACGAGCGCGATCCCGCGGCGGCGCGTGACCTTCGCCATCGGGGCGAGGTCGAGCACGCGCGTCGTGGGGTTGACCGGCGATTCGACGAAGACCGCGCGGGTCTCCGGGCGCAGTGCCGCCGCGAGGGCGCCGGGGACGAAGGGGTCGAAGGTGGTGACCGCCACCCCCATCGCCGGCAGCTCCTCGAAGAAGAGCCGGTGCGTCCCGCCGTAGATGTAGCAGGAGGTCAGAAGATGGTCGCCCGGGCCGACGAGCGCGGTGAGCGCGCACGCGGTGGCGCCCATCCCGCTCGAGAGGAGCAGGGCGCGCTCCGCACCCTCGAGCAGCGCGAGGCGCCGCTGCACCCGCTCCGCGGTGGGGGTGTTGCCGTAGCGCGTGTAGAGGAGCCCCTCGGCGGTGCCGAGCGGCTGCAGGTGATTCACGGACTGCACGAGCGGCTCGACGACCGGATCGCCGGCGCGATGGGCGCTACGCGCGCCGTGTAGCGCGAGGGTGGCGCGGGCGAGGGGCCGACGGGGGGAGCGGCGATCGGGCATCGGCGTCAGGTGAGGCGGGAGGTGAGGACGGGGCGTTGCGCCACGTCGCGCGTCACGAGCCGGACGATCTCCGAGACGGCGATCCCCGCGATGTCGCGCAACACGACGCCACCCCGCGGCAGGGATTCGTCCAACGCGACCGGGGCGAGCTCGTGGCGACGGGGGCCGTACACCCAGACGAGGTCGCCGTCGGCGATGAGGCGCGCGGCGGCGTCATCGGGGCGCAGGCGAATCAGGGGACCGCGGTCGGCATCACCGCGGCGGGTGCCGACGAAGCCGACGACGAGGAGCGGGGCGAAGTCGCGCGTCATCAGGCCGCGTGCGCCCCGAGCGGCGCGACCCCGCTCCCCGCGCGGCGGAGCAGGCGACGGCTCACGAGCGCCTCGAGCTGCGCGTGGACTTCCTCGACCGCCAGGCCGACCGCGGCCGCGAGCTCCTCGATGGCGGCGGCGCCGACCATCACCTGCTCCCAGAGCCGCCGTTCCGTCGCGGTGACGGCACCCACTAGGCGCGTGGCACCGTCGGGGAGCTGGACCACGAGGGCGAGGCCGTGCGTCTCCAGCACCGCCTCGATCGCATCCAGGTGCCCGTCGTGCAGGCCGCGGAGCATCACATACCCGTCGCGAGCCGGCATCGGCCCCTCGCGTGGGAGCATCAGCTTCGCGACGAACTCGTCGGCGCAGGAGCGGTCGAGCACGCCGATCCCGGAGAAGTCGAGCACCGCGACGGTGCCGGCGGCGAGGGCGTCGAGCTGGCGTTCGACGAGCAACCGAACCGCGGCACCGACGGGGCGCGTCACGAGGTGCGCCTGCGGGGCGCCGGCGGAGGCGGCGAGGGTCGAGGCGAGGTCGACGGTCGTCACGGGGCGGCGAGCCGGCGGGGGATCACGAGGTTCATCTGCGCGCCCGGGAACGCGGCGAGCCCGGACCGGAGGGCGCGGTCGTCGTCCCACGGCGGGATGATCGGTGCGATGCGCGCGGTGCCGCTCCGTACGGTGAGTTTGCCGTCGACCTTGCTCGCGTAGCCGCGGATCCCGCGAAGGCCCTGGCCGCGGCCCGGCTCCCCGAACCGGCTGACGCCCTGCACCACCCCGGCCTCGAGCGCGATCGCGTCGTCCCAGCGGTCGGCGACCGCCCGCGCACGGCTCCCTTCAAGTGAGCGGCGGAACCCCATCCCGGCGTCGGCGACGGCAATCTGCACGACCTCGCGTCCCACGCGTCGCTTCGACCAGTCGTAGCGCTGGACCATCACCCACCCACTCCCGCCGGCATGGTCGATCACGTTCGACGCCGCCTCGGAGAGCGTCATCGAGAACAGCATGGTGGCCCGCGGCTCGAGGTCGAGCGTGCGCGTGAGGATGTGCGCCGCCTGCTCCTGGATGCGGGCCACGGCCCCACGCACGTCCCCGTTGTCGCGGACCGGCGTCACCTCGAGAAGGACGTCGGAATTGCCGCCCTGTCGACGGGGGACACTGCCTCGGAGCGTATACAGCCCGTCCGCGTGGGTGAAGAATTGCGAGCGCGCCCAGTAGCTGCGGACGTCGTCATCCTCGGGTGGGGCGAAGTCGGGACGCTCCCCCCGCGACTGCGCCAGGCAGAGGAGGCCGGTCAGTCCGTACGGTGTGGCGAAGCGGCAATGCCGTGCGTCGACGAGGAGCTTCGCGTCGGGCGGGACGGCGGCGAGCTGGTCGATGACCTGCTCGAACTGCGGTTCGTCGAGGGACGCGGGGACGGTGATGACGGCAGTCACGGCGCGTGCAGTTCTCCCCGCAGGTGGTGGGCCAGCCCGGTGGCGCCCCGGTGTTCGACGTTCCGCGCGGCGGCGTCGCACGCCCGTCGCAGCGCCTCGGGCAAGATATCACCCGCGAGGAGGCGTGAGAAATAGGTCGCGCCCCAGACGTCGCCGCAGCCGGTCGGATCACCGGGGCCGCGCCCCCCCCGCCGCCGCCGCGGGGCGGGGCGCCGGGGCCGGGCCCGCGGAGCGGGCGCGCCGGCACGAGCGCGGTCCGCACGGGGCCGGCCCCCGGCCGCGGCGGCGTGGCGAGATCGGCGAGCCGATCGAAGCCAGGCTCGGCGAAGTACACGACGCCTCGCTTCCCGAGCGTCACGATCAGGTTGCGCACGCCGGCGGCCATCGCCGTGGCGGCGAGCGCGAGCCCGTCGGGGGCGAGCATCGCGAGCTCGTCCTCGTTCACCTGCAGGATGTCGACGCAGGCGCACCACGCGGCGACCTCCGGCAACGGCCGATAGCTGAGCCGGCCATCCGCGGCCCGTACGAGCACCAGCGAGTGCAAGTCGCAGTAGATCGGCCCCTTGAAGTGCTGCCGGACGAGCTGCGCCGTCGGGAGGTCGAGCTCGGTGCCGCTGATGAGGTTCACGTGCAACGCATCGAGGTCGTGCAGCAGCGGCTGCAGCCCGGCCCAGGTCCAGGGGGGAACGCCCCCGGTCACGCGCTCGGTGCGGCGCTCATCGGAGTAGTAGATGAGCTCGACGCGGTTGTTCGGCGCGTCCACCGTGATCGGCGCCGCGTCCCCAGCGATGCGGCGGAGTCCACCGAGGAACCGGCGTGCGTCGGCGACGAGGTCCCGGCCCACCTTGGCGAGCGGGACGATCTCCCAGTCGTCGGGCAGGGCCGCGTCGAGCGCGCTCAGCGCGTAGGTGATCCCGCCCCACTCCGAGACGGGCCCGGTGCGCACGTCTCGTCCCTGGATCACGTCCCAGACGAAGTTGCCGATGACGCCCAACCGCCTCGGGCGTCGGGCCCCGTCCATCACGCGAGCCCGTGCTGTTGGGCGAAGGTCGCGATCGCGCCGATCACGCCGGCGTTGCCATCGAGGATGCCGGGGACGATGCGACACGCCTCAACCGCCGGGGCGAAGGCGCGCCGCCGGACCTCGGCACGGAGCGGCTCGAAGAGCGCGTCCCCCGCCTGGGTCACGCCACCGGCGAGCACGACAACGTCGGGATTGAAGATGTTGAGGAAATTGGCGACGCCGATGCCGAGGAACTTTGCGGTATCGCGCACCACGTGCCCCGCGACCTCGTCTCCCCGGTGCGCGGCATCGTAGACCGTGGCGGCGGTGATGCGCGACAGGTCGCCGGCGACCAGCTCAGGGAGCATTGAGGGCTCCCCGCCGGCGAGCGCCTCGCGCGCACGCTCGGCGATGGCCGGGCCCGAGGCGTACGCCTCCAGGCAGCCGTAGTTCCCGCAACCACAGCGTCGGCCGGTCGAGTCGATCGTGATGTGGCCCAACTCGCCGGCGACGTCGCTCGCACCGTGGAAGAGCGTCCCGTCGAGGATGATCCCGCCGCCGATGCCCGTCCCGATGGTGAGCCCGACGACGTGTCGCGCGCCCTTCGCGGCCCCGATCCACCATTCGCCGAAGGTTGCGCAGTTGGCATCGTTGTCGAGCGTGGCGGGGAGGCCGACCGCGGCGCTCACCCGGTCACGCAAGGGGAAGTCACGCCAGCCGAGGTTCGGCGTGAAGATCACGACGCCGGTCTTCCGGTCGAGCGGGCCGGGGGAGCCGATGCCAACGCCGAGAAAGTCAGCGCGCGTCGCTCCCGTCTGGGCGCAGGTCTCGGCGATGCTACGCTCCAGGGCCTCGGCGATCCGCGCGACCACCGCGTCGGCGCCGAGGTCGGCGCGCGTCGGCACGGAGTGCATCGCGTGCTGCGTGCCGCCGTCGGCGCGCATCGCGCCGACGACGATGTTTGTCCCGCCGAGGTCCACGCCGAGGATGTACCGCTCTCGCTCGCCCACCCGCGCCTCCGCCGTCGCCGTGTCGCCGGCCTCCGCCGGCGGCTATCCTTGAGAACGTCCGCGACTGTCGCGGACCCTTAAAGCTAATGGGCCTCGATGCACCTGTCCGTCATCATCACGACGTATAACAGCCCCGACTGGCTCGAGAAGGTGCTCTGGGGCTACGACGCCCAGACCCACCGGGCGTTCGAGGTGCTCATCGCCGATGACGGCTCGGATGACCGCACCCGCGAGCGGATCGACGCGCTGCGCCCGCGGCTGGGGTTCCCTGTGCAGCACATCTGGCACCCCAAGGAGGGGTTCCGAAAGTGCACGATCCTCAACGCTGCGATCGCCAAGGCCTCGCATCCGTACTGCGTCTTCACCGATGGGGATTGCATCCCCCGGTCGGACCTGCTCGCGGTGCACGTCGCCCAGGCACGGCCGGGACGGTTCCTGTCCGGCGGCTATCTGAAGCTCCCGATGGCGACGAGCCAGGCGATCACGCCGGAGGACATCCGCGCCGGTCGCGCGACGAACCCCGCCTGGCTCCGGGCACACGGGACGCCGTGGTCGCGTCGGCTCCAGCGGCTCGCGTGGGGCCCGCGCGTCTCGGCGTGGCTCGACCGCCTCACGCCGACCGGTGCGACCTTCAACGGACACAACAGCTCGGCGTGGCGCGCGGATCTCGTCCGTGTGAACGGCTTCGACGAGCGGCTCGAGTGGGGCGGCCTCGACCGGGAACTCGGCGAGCGGCTGGCGTACGCGGGGGTCCGAGGCCATCAGGTGCGCCATCGCGCGCTGGTGGTGCATCTCGACCACGGCCGTGGCTACAAGCGTCCCGAGGCGATCGCGCGCAACCGGGCGATCCGCGACCAGGTGGCCGCGAAGCGCCTCGCGCGCACGCCGCACGGGTTGGACCGTCATCTCGTCACCACAGGCGCCAACGCGCCGCTGGAGTGAACCACGTGTCGCACGTCGTCTCTCGCCCGTTCGTCCCGACGCTCCTGCAGCAGGTGGTGCGCCGGAATCGCACCCGCCTCATCCGTCGGGTGCGGACCTACCGCGACACGCCGTGGATGCGTCCGGCCGAGGAGGATCTCCTCCGCGACCTCCTGACGGCCCTTCGGCCGCGGCGCTGCCTCGAGTGGGGTGGGGGACTCAGCACGGTGCAGTTCCCCGCGCTCCTCCCGGCTGATGCCACCTGGACGGCAATCGAGCACGATGCCGGGTGGGCGCGCACCCTCGCGGGGATGGTCACGCGCCCTGGCACCACGGTGCGGCAGGTCCCGCCGGACGATCTCGCGTTTGTGGGCGACGGTGACGCCGTCTCGTTCGCGCGGTACCTCGAGGCGGCTGACGCGGGTGCGCCGTACGACTTCATCTTCATCGATGGTCGCGCGCGCGCGGCGGCCCTCACGCGGGCGCACGGCCTGCTGGCCCCGGGTGGTGTGGTGGTCCTTCACGACGCCAACCGGGATGCGTACCTCGGTCCCGCCTCGCGCTACCCGTATCAGCTGTTGTTCCGCGATCGGCGCGCGGCGCGCCGGAAGCCCGCGGGCGGGGTATGGATGGGCAGCGTCGACCGCGATCCGGCGACGCTCATCGACGCGGTGGGCCACCGTCGTCTGTGGACGTTCTACTCGGGCCTCGGAGGGGTGTTCGCGTGATGGAGCCGAAGGGAATGGACCGCGCCGGCCATCGGGCCGCGCGGGTGGGCCGCTCACTGGCGTTGGTGGTGGGGACGTGGTCCGCCGCGGTGTCCCCGCTCGGCGCGCAGGAGCCGACGCGGATGATTACCGTCGGCACGCCGGTCGAGGGCCGGCTCGGCCGCACCGACCCCGCGGTGATGGGGCGGGGTGCCTTCCACGCGTACCGGTTCGAGGCGGTCGCGGGGGCGCGCTATCGGGTGACGATGCGGTCGGCGGACCTCGACGCCTATGTCTGGGTCGCCGAGAACGTCGGGGGACTCACCGACCAGGTGGCGAGTGATGATGACGGCGGTGGCGACACCGATGCCCAGCTCCTCTTCCGACCCGCCCGGGCCGGAACCTATCTAATCGTCGCGCAGTCGCTCGACGACGACGAGACGGGTGCCTACACGCTGGTCGTCGAATCGGTCCCGCCGCCTGCTCCGGTCTCGGCCGCGCCGCTCGTGCTGGGTCAGCCGCGTGAAGGCACGTTGCTCACCGAGGGGCCGGAGATGGACGATGGCGAGGAGACGGTCGTCTACGCGGCGTATACGCTCACCGGTCGCGGGGAGCGGGTGCGCGTGACGGTGCGGAGCGGCGCCTTCGATGCCATGGTCCGGGTGGTCCGCATCGGGCCGCGCGGCGAGACGCTCGTGACCTCCGACGACGATGCCGCGGGCGGGACCGACGCCGAGGTGACCTTTGTGGCGGATGGCACGTTCCGCGTCTATGTGCGATCGGTGAATCCGCGCGACCATGGCGGATTCGTCATCAGCGCGGCGGCGGCACCCGAGACCGCTCGGCCGCGCGAGTGATGCGGCCCTGACGGGGGGCCCGGCGTTCATTCGGGCGCCCCGTCGGACGCGATGCCCCCGGGGGGCTATTCGACCTGCAGGACCGCCAGGAAGGCCTCCTGCGGGATCTCCACCGAGCCGACCTGCTTCATGCGCTTTTTCCCCTCCTTCTGCTTCTCGAGGAGCTTGCGCTTGCGGCTGATGTCGCCGCCGTAGCACTTGGCCAGCACGTCCTTGCGGAGCGCCTTCACCGTCGAGCGGGCGATCACCTTCTGCCCGATCGCGGCCTGGATGGCCACCTCGAAGAGCTGCCGCGGAATGAGGTCCTTCAGTTTGTCGGAGACCTTACGGCCCCACTCATACGCCTTCGACTCGTGCACGATCACGCTGAACGCGTCGATCGGGTCGCCGTTGATCAGCATATCGAGGCGTTGCAGGTCGCTCCGGCGGTACCCCAGCATCTCGTAGTCCAGCGAGGCGTAGCCGCGGCTGATCGACTTGA
>JBMTAR010000061.1:0-10922 GCA_049428925.1 Gemmatimonadaceae bacterium | reverse complement strand
CCCAGTTCCGTGAGCGTCTGGCCGTTGTTCGGCGGACGCCTTGGCGGACTCCGCCAGGTCGGGCGTGCCCCGGCTGTCGCGCGCCGCACGGCGATGGTACGTTCCTCCTAACCCCTCTCGCGCCGGAGGTCGTGACCCTATGCCCTCTCCGTTCCTGAGTTCCGAGGAGTACGACGAGCGCGCGCACCAGCTCTACAATGAAGGGGAGTATGAGGCCGCGCTCACGACGCTGCGCGAGGGCCTCGGCCTCTATCCGAACGCGGTCGAACTGCACGTCGGTGTCGGGTACGCCCGGCTCGCGCGTGACGAGTACGCCTGGGCGCGCCGCGCCTTCGAGGAAGCCCTCCTCCTCGACGCCGAACACGAGGATGCGCTCGCCGGCCTCGGGGAGACGCTCCTCAAGTTCGGGCAGACCCCGCAGGCGCTGAAGGCGTTCCGGCGCATCCTGGATCTCGGTTACGGCGACGACGTCGAGCTGATGCTGCAGGTGGGGCGCACCTGTTTTCGTGAGGGGCTCGCCGCCGAGGCAAAGGAGTTCTTCGAGGTCGCGCTTCGGCAGGCCCCCGATCACGCTGAGGCGGTCGCGATGGTCGGCTACGCCGAGCATCGCCTCGGTCAGGATGACGCGGCGGTGGAGACGCTGAAGCGGGCGCTGCAGCTCGACCCCGCGCTCGCCGAGGCGCGCATCTACCTGGGTAATCTCCTGTACGATCGCGAGGAGTTCGAGGCCGCACTCTTCCACCTCGAGCAGACCAAGCCCGAGGAGCACTGGGACGAGCTGGGGATCTGGCGGCTCCTCGAGCTGAAGAAGTCGCACTGTCGGATGCAGGACGGTGACCCGGCGTTCCGGACGTGGGAGGCGCGGCTCGAGGAGCTCGCCCCGCCCGCGGACTCCATCGATGAACTTCTGGCCGAGCTCGAGGCGCGTGCGGTGGAGCGGGAGGAGGTTGAGGCCCGGCAGCAGCTCGAGCTCTTCGGTGCCCTCCTCGCCGGCGCGGCGGAGGCGAAGCAGGCGCCGCCCGAGGCGCATCGCGTCGTTGCCCGCGACGGCCGCCGCTATGAGGGCTCGTGGGAGGAGATCGTTGCCGCGATGCGTGACGCCGCCGGTTTCGAGCGACCGCTCGACGAGTTCATGCAGGCGGAGGCCCGGCGTGGCTTCGCCCTCACCGGGCATCTGACCCCCACGAAGGACGCCGAGAGTTTCCTGCGCGCCAGCGCCGACGCGGGCCTGCTCCGCATCGTCTCCTGAGCGCGCTCGACCCGATCCTTCCGCCGGCGTCGGTCCGCCGCGCGCGGCTGCCGAACGGCCTGACCATCCTCGCGCGCCGCGATACGTCGGCGCCCGTCGTCGCGATCGTCACCTGGGTGCGCGCCGGGTACTTCGACGAGCCCGACGATCAGGTCGGCATCGCCCACGTCCTCGAGCACATGTACTTCAAGGGGACGCCGACGCGCGCCGCCGGGGAGATCGCGCGGGCGACGAAGGCCGCCGGCGGCTACCTGAACGCTGCGACGATCTACGATCACACGCACTACTACACGGTGCTCCCCGCCGCGGGATTCGCGTCGGGGCTCGCGGTGCAGGCCGACGCCTTCGCCAACTCGGTCATCGACGCCGACGAGCTCGCGCGCGAGCTCGAGGTGATCATCGAGGAGACGAAGCGGAAGGCCGACACGCCCGCCGCGCTCGCGGTCGAGACGCTCTTTGAAGTGCTGCACGACCGGCACCGCATCCGGCGGTGGCGGATGGGGCGCGAGGCGGGGCTCCGCGCGCTCACACGCGACCAGCTGCTCGCGTTCTATCGGCGGCTCTATCGTCCGGCGAACACGGTGCTCGCCATCGTCGGGGATGTCGATCCCGACGAGGCGATCGAGCTGGCATCGCGGCACTACGGGGCGCTCCCGGGTGCCGACGTCGGACGGTCCTTGAGCCCGGCCGAGGTCGCGCCGCCGGGGGTGCGCATCCGTGAGTGGGAGGGGGACATCGCGCAGGCGGAGCTCGTGTTCGGGTGGCGCACGGCCCCGTTGCTCGATCCCGCCTCCCCCGCGCTCGACATCCTCGCGACGGTGCTCGCCGGAGGGCGCGCCTCGCGGCTCTCGCGCGCCGTGCGGGACCGCCGCTTGGCGGCGAGTGTCTCCGCCTACAACTACACGCCGACCGAACTCGGCGTCTTCGTCGTGCACGCGGGCCCGTCCGGCGCACGGATGGTGGACACCGCCGCCGCCATCTGGGATCAGTTGCGGCGCGTTCGTGCCGGCGAGGTCACCGAGGCGGAGATCGACCGCGCGCGGCGCGTCGTCGAAGCGCAGGCGCTGCGGCGCTTCGAGTCGCCGGAGGGCCAGGCGAACTTCCTCGGCGCGTGGGAGCTGCAGGGCGACTGGCAGCGCGGCGTGGCGTACCACGAGGCGCTCCTCGCCGTCGATACCGCGCAGGTGACGGCGGCGGCGCGACGGTGGCTCGACCCCGAGCAGGTCTCGATCGTCGCGTATCGGCCGCGCGGCACGGCACCGCTCGGCGGGGATCCCGCGGCGGTCCGCGCGCGGCTCGAGGCGGCGCGACCCGCCCCGCTCGAACCGACGACCCCGTCGCTCGCGGCCCCGGCGCTCGTCGGACGCGGGGCGCGGCTTGAGCGCACCGTCGACGGCGTGCAGATGTTCCGGACCACCGAGGACGTGCCGATCCTCGTCCGGCGTCGCCCTGGGGCCGCGCTCGTGCACCTCGGCTGCTTCATGAGTGGTGGTGTGGTCGAGGAGCGCGATGACGAGGGCGGGCTCGCCTCACTCGCGGGGCGCGCGATGCTGCGCGGGACGGCGCGGCGCACCGCGGCTCGGCTCGCGGAGGACGCCGAGCAGGTCGGGGGATCACCCGCGGCGCGCGTCGGGACCGAGGCGATGCAGTGGACGATCGGTGTTCCCGCACGGGCCACCGCTGAGGCGGTGGAGCTCCTCGCCGACATCGTCCTCGCGCCGACCTTCCCGGCCGATGGCGTGGAGGCGGAGCGCGCGGCGATGGTGTCGGCGATGGGCGCGCTCCGCGACGATATGTATCGCCAGCCGATGCGGCTCGCCGCCGAGGCCGCGTGGCCGGCGCACCCGTACGGCCGACCCACGCTCGGGACGGAGGCGTCGCTCGCGCGACACACCTCCGACGCGCTCGCCGGCTGGCACGCCGCGCGGGTCGCGGGGGCATCGGCGGTGCTCGTCGCCGTCGGCGATGCGGACCCGCAGACGCTGGCCGACCTGATTGCCGGGCGCTTCGCCTCGTTGCGCGGCGCGCCATCCGCGCTGGTGCGACCGGCCCCGTGGCCCGTCGTCTCAACGGAGCGCGTCGAGGCGCGGGAGAAGGCGCAGTCGGCGATCGCGCTCCTCTTCCCCGGCCCCGCGCGTGATGATGCGACCCGATTCGACCTCGCCATGCGCGCCGGGGTCGCGAGCGGGCTCGGGGGTCGGCGCTTCGAGGAGCTCCGCTCGCGACGGTCGCTCGCCTACACGGTGCTCACGCGGCCCTTCGTGCGGCGGCGCGGTGGGGCGTTCGCGGCGTACATCGCGACGTCGGCCGAGAAGGAGGCCGAGGCGCGCGCGGGGCTGCTCGAGCAGGTGCTGCGTCTCACGGAGGCCCCGGTCACCGACGAGGAGCTCACCCGGGCCCGTCAGGCCGCGCTCGGCGCGTGGCAGATGCGGCAGGCGTCGGGGGCCTCGGTGCTCGGCGACCTCGCCGACGCCTGGTTGCACGGCACGCTCGCCGAGTTGGCGGCGTATCCGGCAACGCTCGCCGCCGTCACGCCGGCGCGGATCCTCGACGCCGCGCGTCGCTGGATCGATCCCGCACGGCGCGTGGAAGGGATCGTGCGCGGCCGCGTCGGCTGACCGCGAGCGCCTTGGGCCTCCACCGCACATACCGCGGCCGCCGCTCGCCTGAGGCGCGACGGCCGCGTGCGATCGTCAGCGCGGGCGGGCCGCCGCGGCGGGGGCGAGACGCGCCCCGCCCGGGGCGCCCACGACCGTCGTGAGCGAGCGATGTCCGTCCGCGCCGACGGCGCGGACCCCCACCCAGACATCGTCGAGCTGCTCGTCGAGGAGGTAGGTCGTCTCCGTCCCCGCATCAACAATGCGGGTGTAAGTCGGATCCGTCGTCCGCCGCACCAGGAGTTCGTACCGCGACGCGCCCGGCACCGCGGACCAGCGAATCTGGAACGCCTGGCCACCCGAGGCGCGGTCACGGCTGTACGCCGTCTGGGCCGGGCGGTCGGGGGCGGCGGCCAGCGCGGCGACCGCGGCCAAATTCAGTCGCGCCACGTCGGCGACGTAGTCGAAGTTGACATCGGCGAGCGAGTCGGTGGGGAGGTGCTGTCGCTTGTAGTTCTCCAGCCGCTCGCTGAAGCGGAGGCCCGGAATCCCGCGCTCGACGAAGGGACGATGGTCACCGCCGCGGCCGAGTCGGTCGAGGCGCATCACGGGGAGCACCTCGAACCGCGGCTGGTAGCGTGCCCCCACGGCCCAGACGTAGCGCGCGAGCTCGCCGCCGCCGACGGCGAGGGAGTCGATGGCGAAGACCCGGACCGAGCGGTCGTCGCGCCGACCGTCATCGGCGACGACGTTGCCGATGATGTCGTCGGTGAACGCGGCGACGACGCGGCGGCCGTCACGCGCGAGCCGCTCCGCGAACTGCGTGGAGCCGAGGAGCCCCTGTTCCTCGCCGGTGTAGAGGACGAAGGCGATCGTCGCGTCGAAGCCGCCGGGGAATCGCCGTCCCATCACGCGGGCCAGCTCCATCACCGCCGCCGTCCCCGACCCGTCGTCGTCCGCGCCTGGGGCGTCGCTCACGGCATCCATCGCGTTCGTGGAGCAGATGCAGGAGTCGTAGTGCGCGCCCATCACCACCACGCGGGTGGTGTCGCGGCCCGGGAGCCAGGCGACGACGTTCCAGAGCGCGACGGTCGGCCGGTCGGGGCTTCGCCCCACCACGGCGCGTCCGGTGTCGTATTCGACGCGGAGGCAGCCGCCGCAGGCGGCGCTCGCCGCGGTCAACTCGGCGTGGATCCAGCGCCGTGCGGCCCCAATGCCCCGGGTCGGCGAGAGGGTATCGCTCATCGTGTGGCGCGTCCCGAACGCCACGAGCGTCGAGTCGATGCGGCGGAGCGCCGTCGGCGAGAGGTCGCGCATCGCCTCGACGATCCGGGGGTCGCGGACGAGGCCGAGCGTGCTCGGGCGGCCGCGCTGCGCCCCGACAAGCGTCGGCACAAGGAGGAGGATCGGGAGGAAGCGGTGGCGAAGGCGCATCGGTTGAGGACGGCGAGGGAGAGGAGGCCCGTGGACGTCGGGGGTGGTCGGGGCATCGACCCGCCGCCACTTCATGGGCGGCGTAATTGAGCGAATCGACCCCCGATTCTAGCTTCCCGTGATGCGCGCCGCCTCCACTACCCGTTCTCTCGCGCTCGGCGTGGTGCTCGCCGCGTCGCTGGCCTCGTCGCTCGTCACCCCGCTCGGGGCCCAGGCGCCGGTGCGTGCGATGCCGCAGCGCGAGGGACGGCTCGACGCCGTCGTCACCCCGGGGGGCGGCGTGCTCGCCGGGGTGGGGGTGAATCGGCGCTTCGGATGGTATGCCCGAGGGGGTGCCACGCTGAGCGTCGGGGCGGTGCGCGCGGGAGAGGGGTGGGTGGCGATGCAGCGCCTCGAGGTGGTCTCGCGCTTTCTCTTCGATCCCTTCGGCGAGCACCGCCGCGGCGTGTACGGTGGCGCGGGGGTCGCGGTCCGCCATCTGGCCGGTGACGTCACCCGGCCGGAACTGGTGCTCGTCGCGGGCGTCGAGGGGCCGCGCGCGGGCAGCGCGCCGATTCCGTCGGTGGAGGTGTCGCTCGGCGGCGGTCTGCGGATCGGGATGGTCTGGCGCCGGCCACGGCCCGTGGGGCGCTGACCCCAAGCGGAACGCGAAAGGGCCCCGCGAACTCGCGGGGCCCTTTGTGCGTTGCTGCGAGCTCTGACCGAGCTCAGGCGCTCATCGGCTCCGGGCGCTTGGCCGGGGTGGCGAAGCGCTCACCCAAGGTGCGGAGGTCGGCGATGTCGCGCGCGCCGAGCTCGTGGTACCGGTCCGCCATGTACTTCATCGTCTCGTCGAACCACTCGCGCACATGCTCGGGGTCGGCTCCGACCACTCCGCAGCGCATCACGTGTTGGAACAGCTCGTCGCGCGCCTGGTCGAACGGCGACGGGGCGGCGGGCGTGGAGCCACCGCGGGGTTTCTGTCGGCTCATCTCATCCGGATTGAAGTCAGCGAGAACGGCGGGCGCCACACGGGTGCCCCGTCCGTGGGCGAAAGATAACCCGCCCTCGGGCGAACTCCTACCCCGCGCCGGGGGCGGGATGCCAGATTTCCCGCTTCGTCCCCCACCCTGCTGCGCTGAGGTCTCCCGTGGCCCCGACCGTGCGTTCGTCCAACAAGTCCTTCGGCACCCTTCTCGTCGCCGTCGCCGTGATTGGCGTCGTTGTCCTCGGCTACGTGGTGTCGCGTCCCGCGAAGGTGATCACCCTCGATCCCGCCTCCGCGGCCGGCCTCACCGCCGCGGGCATCGTGATCGGCAGCCCCGACGCCCCCGTCGAGGTCACCGAGTACGCCGACTTCGAGTGCCCCGCCTGCGGCAACTTCGCCGTGTTGCAGGAGCCTGACGTCCGGACGCGCCTCGTCGAGACGGGGCAGATGCGCTTCCGCTTCGTCGACTTCCCGCTCGCGATGCACGCCAACGCCGTCGCGGCGCACAACGCGGCGCACTGCGCCAACGAGCAGGGGAAGTTCTGGGAGATGCACGACGCGATCTTCGCGAACCAGGGGAACTGGAACACGCAGGCGACGCGGGACCCGCGGAAGGTGTTGCGTGAGATCGCGCGCGGCGTCGGCCTCGACGACGCGAAGTGGGTCGATTGCTTCGATTCCGGTCGGATGCTCCCGCAGATCGCGGCGAATCGCGCCGAGGCGGAGCGGCTCCGCGTGAGCTCGACCCCGTCGTTCCGGATCGGCGACCGGATCAGCGCCGGCGCGCTGACCTTCGATCAGATCAAGGCGGCGGTGCAGCAGGAGACCGCCCGCCTCGCCGGGGACAGCGCCGCGCGCTGAGCCGGCGCCGCGTTCACCCCTCCTGGTCGGCGTACTGGTCCTTCAGCGCGGCGACGACCGACGGGTCGGCGAGCGTGGTGGTGTCGCCGAGCGCCCGTCCCTCCGCGATGTCGCGGAGCAGACGCCGCATGATCTTCCCCGAGCGGGTCTTCGGCAGGTCGGCGGAGAAGAGGAGGTCATCGGGGCGCGCGAGCGCGCCGATCTTCGTCGCCACGAAGCTCCGCAGCTCGTCGCGCAGCGCCGAGGTCGCTGTGTGGCCGTCGCGCAGCGTCACGAAGGCGCAGATTGCCTGGCCCTTCACCTCGTGCGCCTTGCCCACCACCGCCGCTTCCGCGACGGCGGGGTGCTCCACCAGCGCCGACTCGACCTCCATCGTCCCGATCCGGTGGCCCGCGACGTTCAGCACGTCGTCGACCCGGCCGAGGACCCAGAAGTAGCCGTCGTCGTCGCGCTTGGCGCCGTCCCCTGGGAAGTAGAGGTCGGGGCGGTCCGGCCACTTCGAGAAGTACGTCTGCACGTACCGCGCGTCGTCCCCCCAGATGGTGCGGAGCATCGACGGCCACGGGCGGGTGAGTGCGAGCAGGCCGCCGCCGACAGGGATCTCTGAGGCCGCGGCGTCGAGGAGCGCGGCGCGATACCCCGGGAGGGGCTCCGTGGCGCTCCCGGGCTTCGTCGTCGTGACGCCGGGGAGCGGGGTGAGCACGATCGACCCCGTCTCCGTCTGCCACCAGGTGTCGACGATCGGGCACCGCCCACCGCCAATCACCTCGTGATACCAAATCCACGCCTCGGGGTTGATCGGCTCGCCGACGGAGCCGAGGAGGCGGAGTCGAGAGAGGTCGTGCCGGCGTGGATGCTCGTCGCCCCACTTCATGAAGGCGCGGATGGCGGTCGGCGCCGTATAGAGGATCGTCACGCCGTGCCGCGCGCAGAGCTCCCAGAATCGGTCGCGCTCGGGCCAGTCGGGGGCCCCCTCGTACATCACGCAGGTCGCGCCGTTCGCGAGTGGTCCGTATACCAGATAGGTGTGGCCCGTGATCCACCCCACATCGGCGGTGCACCAGAACACGTCATCATCGCGGAGGTCGAAAACCATCCGCGTGGAGCTGGCGGCACCCACGAGATAGCCGCCGGTGGTATGCACGATCCCCTTCGGCTTCCCGGTCGTCCCCGAGGTGTAGAGGATGAAGAGCACGTCCTCGGCCTCCATCGGCGCCGGGGGGCAGACGTCCGAGGCCTTCCGCATCAGCTCGTGGTACCAATGGTCGCGACCCTCGACCATCTCCACGTGCGCCTCGCCGATCGGCCCGCTACGTCGCCGTTGCACGACCACCACGTGCCGCACCGAGGGGCACTCGGCGAGCGCCTTGTCGGTGTTCCGCTTGAGCGGGACGACCTGGCCACGGCGATAGCCGCCATCGGCGGTAATCACCACCGACGCCGCCGCGTCGTTCATCCGGTCGCGGAGCGACTCGGGGGAGAAGCCCCCGAAGACGACGGAGTGGATCGCGCCGATGCGGGCGCAGGCGAGCATCGCGATCGCCGCCTCCGGGATCAGCGGGAGGTAGATCCCGACCCGGTCTCCCTTCCGCACGCCGAGGCCGGTGAGGACGTTCGCGAAGGTGCGGACCTCACGCGCGAGCTCCCAGTAGGTCAGTGTGCGGCGGTCCCCCGGTTCGCCCTCCCAGACGATGGCGGCTTTGTTCCCGCGTCCGGCGGCGAGGTGCCGATCGAGGCAGTTCTCGCTGACGTTGAGCTGGCCCCCGGTGAACCACCGGGCGTGGGGTGGCGTCCACTCGAGCACGGTGTCCCACGGGCGCTGCCAGTGGAGCGTCGCCGCCTGGTCGGCCCAGTACCCGACGTCATCGGCCGCGGCACGAGCGTGCAGGGTGCGGTCGCGCACCTGCGCGTCGGCGGTGAAGTCGGCCGGCGGCGGGAAGCGTCGGCTCTCGCTGAGGAGGACATCGATGTCGGTCATCGCACGATGCTACCACGCTCACCGAGCCCGCCGCAACGCGTTAGAATCCGGCGATGTCCCCTGCGTCGCTCCCCTGCGCGTCGGGCCCGCGATGACGGCGCCCGGATTGCCTGTCGGCGCGTCCGTCGGCGCTCCCGTCGTGTCGGCCGCCGGGTTGCGGCGCACCTTCGGCGCTCAGCGTGCCGTGGATGGGGTCGACCTCGCCCTCGGGGCGGGGGAGTGCCTGGCGCTCTTCGGGCCGAACGGGGCGGGGAAGACGACGCTGCTCCGCCTCCTCGCGGGGCTCGCTCGGCCGACGGCGGGCGAGGCCCGCATCGGGGCGATCGCGCTCCCGGAGGCCACCGCGCGGGCGCGGGTGGGGCTCATTTCCCACAAGACGATGCTCTACGATGCGCTGACCGCGCGCGAGAACGTCCGCTTCGCCGCCGATCTGCACGGCCTCGCCGACCCCGCGCGCGCGACGGCGGAGGTGCTCGAGGCGTTGGCGGTGACGGAGCGCGCCGATGTCCCCGTGCGGGCGCTCTCCCGGGGGATGCGGCAGCGCGTGGCCGTCGCCCGCGCCGTGGTGCATGCCCCCGAGGTGATCCTCTGCGACGAACCGTACACCGGGCTCGACGAGGTCGGTGCGGCGGCGCTCACCGCCCTGCTGCGCGCGCGTCAGGCGGCCGGGGCCGCGCTGGTGCTCGTCACGCATCACCTGCAGGAAGGGCTCGCCCTCGCCACGCAGGTCGCCGTGATGCGTGGCGGTCGCTTCGTGCACACGGCGCCGGGGCGCGCGCTGGACCCCGCGACCTTCGCCGCCACCTACCGGAGCCTCGTCGCCTGATGCCCCCGGGCCTGCTCGCCACGGCGCTGCGCATCGCGCGGAAGGACCTCGCCATCGAGTTCCGCACGCGGAGCGCGTTCCTCTCCGCGCTCGTCCTCTCCCTCCTCGCGATCGTCATCTTCTACTTCGCGTGGGATCCCACGGCGGTCGCGCCGGCGGTCCTCGCGCCGGGCGTGCTTTGGGTGACCTTCACCTTCTCGGGGCTCCTCGGGCTCCATCGGTCGTTCGGTGTCGAGTCGGCCGACGGGGCGATGGATGCTCTCCTCGTCGCCCCGGTGCCGCGCGAGGCGATCTTCCTCGGGAAGGCGCTCGCGAACCTCGCCTTCGTCCTGGGCGTTCAAGCGGTATCCCTCCCGGCGCTCGCCCTCTTCTACAACCTGCCGGTCGGGTCGGCCGCTGCGCCGTTGGCGGCGGTGCTCATCCTCGCGGCGATCGGGCTGGTGGCGATCGGGACGCTCTTCGCCGGCGTCGCGGCCAACAGTCGGCTCGCCGAACTGCTCCTCCCGGTGCTCGCGCTCCCGTTCTTCGTGCCCGTCGTGATGCCCGCGGCGCAGGCCACCGCCCGGCTGCTCGCGGGGAGGCCCCTCGCGGAGACGATGGACTGGCTCCGTATCCTGATCGCGTTCGACCTCGTCTTCTGTTGGGCCTGCATGGTCGTCTTCCCCCACACGCTCGATGACTGATTCGCCGTCCGCCACCGCGCCGTCCCGTCGCCTCGATCCGGTCGCCCTGCTTGCGGCGATCGCGGTCGTCGCCGCGTACACTCGCGCCATCTGGTTCACGCCCCCCGAGCGGATCCAGGGCTTCGCGCAGAAGATCCTCTACGTCCACGCCCCGGCGGCGTGGGTCGCCTTCCTCGCCTTCGGCCTCACCGCCCTCGCCGGAGCTGGGTGGCTCTTCCTCAAGGACGAGCGGCTCGATCGCTTCGCCGAGAGCTCGGCCGAGGTGGGCGTCGTCTTCACTACTGCGGTGCTCGTCACCGGCCCGCTCTGGGGGCGGCCCATCTGGGG
>JBMTAR010000060.1:0-11066 GCA_049428925.1 Gemmatimonadaceae bacterium | reverse complement strand
ACCGCATCGCGGTCCGCCCCCGTGTCACATCCCCACACGCAGCGTCGGGCGCGACGCCGGCGATGCGATCCCGATCAATCCGTGATCAGCCCGCGATCGGCGGGACGGTGCTCGGGTCGACCGCCATCCCCATCGCGTGGATGCCCTTGTCCACGTAGAGCGTGACGCCGGTGATCGCCGAGGCGAGCGGGGAGCAGAGGAAGGTCGTCGCGGTGCCGACCTCGATCGCCTCGAGCCGCTGCGTCAGCGGGGCGTTCCCCTCACAGTACTTCACCATATCGTCGATGATCCCGATGGCACTCGCGGCGCGCGAGGCGTAGGGGCCTGCGGAGATGGTGTTGACGCGGATGCCGTATTTGCGCCCCGCCTCGTAGGCGAGGACGCGGGTGTCGCTCTCGAGCGCGGCCTTCGCCGACGACATCCCGCCGCCGTAGCCCGGGATCGCGCGCTCGCTCGCGAGGTAGGTGAGCGAGGCGACGGCGCCGTCCGGGCGCATCAGCGGCCCGAACTCGCGCAGCATCGCCACGAGCGAGTAGGCACTCGCGCCGACCGCCGCGAGGTAGCCGGCGCGGCTCGTCTCGAGGAGCGGCTTCTTGACCTCGGGGCCGTTCGCGAGCGAGTGGACGAGGATATCGATCGATCCCTCGCCGAAGTCCTCGCGCACGCGGGCGGCGAGCCCGGCGATCGAGAAGTCGCCGACGTCCTTGTATCGCTTGCTCTCGCGGACATCGGCGGGGGCGTCCTCGAGCCGGTCGTAGACGGCATCGAGCGGATAGATCTTCTCGAAGGCGAGGAGCGAGCCGTCGGCGAGGGTGCGCGAGGCGTCGAGCTTCCCGCGCTCGAGAAGGTTCAGGAAGATGTTGAGGGCCGGAGGCCAGGTGGCGACGCAGACCGTCGCGCCCGCCTCGATGAGGCACTTAGCGATGGCCCAGCCGAAGCCGTTGTCGTCGGCGACGCCGGCCACGAGGGCGCGCTTGCCGCGGAGGTCGATAGGAAGCATCTCGTGATATCGCCGGGCCGGTGGCCCGGGGCAAGGGGCGCGCGGCGGGAGGTGACCCATCGCCGGGGCGGCTTTGGGCGCCGTGCGGCGCCACCCGCCGCCGCCCAGTGCGTCACTGCCGTCTACCGATGCGCTGCGCGGGTCAGTCGGTCGCGCACGCCGTCCCAGTCGCGATCCTCGGGGACGCGCTCCACCAGAATGGTCGCGCAGCCGGCATCGTCGATCGTGTGCAGCGCGTCGTAGAGCCCGGCGGCGTAGGCGAGAGGGTCGTCACCCAGATGGAGATGTACGTGTCGTCCGTTCGCCGCCTCGCGGCCTGCGTCGCTGCAGGTGATTGCCGCCACGTCGCCCGTCGTAAGGCCCGTCGTGTGGCCCTTTATGGGGTGCTCGCTGTCGGGGCGCGCGGCGCGGTGATCGGCGGGTCCGTGGCCGAGCTCGGCGACCGTGACCAGCTGCACCGTCGCGCGTGGCGCGTAGTGCCGCGCAATCATTCCCGGCGCCGGACGCGGTGCGTCAGCGTCAGTGAGCGGTGCCGGGTCAGCGAGCGGTCCCACCACCGTCTCGAGCGCCGCGCGCGTGATGGTGCCTGGCCGCAGCAGCGTCGGGGGGTTCGTCGTACAGTCCACCACCGTGCTCTCGATCCCCACCGACGTCCGCCCGCCATCGAGGATGAGATCGACGCGATCGCCGAGGGCGCGCTCCACCTGTGCAGCCGTCACCGGGGAGACCTCGGTGAAGCGGTTCGCGCTCGGCGCGGCAATCGGCAGCCCGGCGGCCGCGAGGAGCGCCTGTGCCACCGGATGCGCCGGGACCCGGATCGCGACGGTGTCGCGCCCGGCGGTGACTTCATCCGGGATCTCGGGACGCTTGGGGAGCACCAACGTGAGCGGGCCAGGCCAGAAGCGCGCGGCGAGTTGATCCGCCGTCTTGGGCCACGCCGTCACCAGCGTGCGGGCCGCGGCGACGTCCGGCACGTGCACGATGAGCGGGTTGTAGGCGGGGCGACCCTTCGCCGCGAAGATGCGCCGAACGGCGACGGGATCGAGCGCGTGCGCGCCGAGGCCGTAGACGGTCTCGGTCGGGAGCGCGACGACCCCACCGCCACGAAGGATGGTGGCGGCCTCCGCGATCGCAGCAGGGTCAGCGGGACGACGCAACGCGTGCACACTCGGCGAGGACCGCGCCTCCCACGAAGAGCGCCTCCTCGTCGGGATCGAATCGCGGCGTGTGCACCCCCGCCGCGCTGCGGCCGGCGCCGAGGGTGCCGATGCGGAGGAAGCAGCCCGACATCCGTTCGGTATAGAAGGCGAAGTCCTCGCCTCCCATATTCGCCGTGGGCAGCGCTGTCAGGGCGCCATCGCCCAGCACGGCCTGCACCGCGCTGCGCGCCCATCCGGCTGCTGTGGGAGCGTTCAGCAACGGCGGCGTCCCCTCGCTCAGCGTGCACGTCGCGCGGACACCGTGGACGGCGGCGACCGCGTCGGCGATCTCGCGCACGCCGTCGCAGAGCAACGCGCGCGCCGCCGGCGTCGTCGCACGAATGGTGCCCGCGACCCGGGCGCGCTCGGGGATGACGTTCGCGGCACTCCCCGCCTCGGCGATGGTCACCGAGACGACGCCAGGGAGCCCCGGATCGAGCCGGCGTGAGACGAGGGTCTGCGCCGCCATCACGAAGGCGGCGAGGGCGACGATCGGGTCGCGCGCATCCTGCGGGCGGGCGCCGTGACCGCCCCGGCCGTGAAAGACGACCTCGAAGGTGTCGGTGCTCGCCGCAATCGCCCCGTCCGTCGCGACGACCTCGCCGACCGGGAAGCGCCAGTCCACATGGCCGCCGAAGATCGCGTGCGTCCCATCGAGCGCACCGCTCGCGAGCACACGCGCGGCTCCCTCGCCGACCTCTTCCGCCGGCTGGAAGACGAGCGTCACGGTGCCGGCCGCCGGGTCCCGTGCGAGCAGTATCCCCGCAGCGACCGTCCACGCGGCGTGCATATCGTGGCCGCAGGCGTGCATCACGCCGGGGCGCGTCGACGCGAAGGGGAGGCCCGTCTCCTCGGTGATCGGCAGCGCGTCGATGTCCCCACGCAGGGTGATGCGCGGCGCATCCGGGTCGCGGCCGGGGATCGTCGCCACGAGCCCAGTACCCGCCACCTCGCGCACGTCGGTGATGTTCGCCGCCGCCAGCGCCTCGCGGAGTGCGCGCTGCGTCCCGTGCTCCTGCCAGGACAGCTCCGGGGCCGCGTGCAGCGCCCGTCGCAACGCGACGATGCGCGCGCGCTCCTCCGGCGTGAACCGCGCCACCGCGAGCGCGACCGCCGCCGCTCGTCGCGTCTCGCTCTTCGCCGCCGCCTCGCTCACGCGCGCAGCTCCTCCGTCCGCACCGTCAGCGACTCGATCCGTGCGCGGTCGACTTCGACACCGATTCCGGCTCGGTCGAGCGGGACCCGCACCATCCCGTGCGCATCCATCGTCCACTCGGGGGTGACCACGTCCTGCGCCCAGTAGCGCGCGCTCGGCGAGAGGTCACCAGGTAAGGTGAAGTTCGGGAGCGAGGCGAGCGCCACGTTGTACGCGCGACCAATTCCGCTCTCCAGCATCCCGCCGCACCAGACGGGGATCCCCTCCGCCTGGCAGAAGTCGTGAATGGCGATCGACGGCGTGAAGCCGCCCACGCGCCCGGGCTTGATGTTGATGATCCGCCCGGCCTTCAGCGTCACCATGTCCTGCGCTCGGTCGAGGGAGATGATCGACTCGTCGAGGCAGAGCGGGGTCCGGAGCCGTCGCTGCAGCTCGGCGTGCCGCACGAGGTCGTCGTGCGCGAGCGGCTGCTCAATCATCATCAAGCCGAGGGCGTCGAGTTCCGCGAGATGATCCGCATCAGCGAGGGTATAGGCGTTGTTCGCGTCGGCCATCAGGTGTGCGTCCGGCCCGACGGCCTCGCGCACCGCGCGCACCCACGCCACGTCCTTTCCCGGCGCGATCTTGATCTTGACCTTCTGATACCCGGCGGCGAGCGACTCGCGTGCCTTCTCGATGAGGCGTTCCACCGACGGCTGGATGCCGAGGGAGATGCCGGTGGCGATCTGCTCGCGGGTGCCGCCGATCATCCGGGCGAGCGGGAGTCCCGCCTGCGTCGACGCGAGTCCCCACATCCCCATCTCGAGGGCGGCCTTCGCCATCAGGTGGCCGCGGACGTCCTCCTCGAGGATCGCGAAGACGTCACCCGGCGCGGCGACGGTGCGCCCCAGCAGGCGCGGCGCGAGCACGCGCACGATCGTCGGCCAGGCCGTGTCGAGCGTCTCCGGCGAATAGTTGGGAAGGTCGTCGACCACGGACTCGCTCCAGACCGAGGCGCCATCGGCGTCGGTGAGCTCACAGAGCAGGATCCGGCGGTCGCGCATCTCACCGGAGGAGATGCGGAACGGTTCCTTGAGGGGGAGTCGGATCTCGCGAAGGACGAGTCGGTCGAGTCGCATCACGCCTCCCGGCGCGAGAGGAGGTAGGTGCCGCCGTCGTGGTCGCGGACGAAGCCGGTGACCGCGTACCCGTGGGCCAGGTAGTGCGTGAAGGCGCGGCGTGTGGCGAAGCGCCACGCGCGGGCGGCAGGGAGATCCGTGGCGGCGAGCGCCGAGATGTCGTGCGGGATGCGGACGCCCACGGTGACCGCCTCGACGAGCGCGCCCTCGGTTGCCTCCGGTCCGACCACGAGTGGCAGGGCGCTGGGCAGGCTGTCGCACGGCGCCGCGGCCCGCGCCGGATCGACCGCCCACGCGACGACGAATCGGTCGGTCGGCATATCGCCCTGCAGCGGCGAGTTGGTGGCGTCGCCGTACATCGCGGGGACGTACTCGTCGGCGCGCGCGCCCATCCGATTCAGGTTGAGGTGCGCATTCTTGGCCACGAGCGGATCGTAGGTCCAGTAGATCGTCTCGACGCCGAGCGCGCGGCACCGCTCGCGCTGGTACGCCTTCAACCGCTCACCCAGGTGCTGTCCCTGCATCGCCGGCCGCACCGCGAGCATATCGGACCAGTGGATGAGGTGACCGTCCTTCACACCGGTGACGCCGAAGACGAACCCCTGCAGCACCCCGGCGTCGTCGAAGGCGCCGGCCACCACGCCCCCCGTCTTGAGGGCCACAAGGAGCATCGCGGCGGGGATCTTCTCCGTGAAGCCGCGGCCCCAGGTGAGCTCCTGCAGCTCGACGCAGGCCGCGCGGTCGGCGTGGGTGGTCAGGTCGCGGATGAGCACGAGGGTTAAACTACGGCCCATGCGGAGTGAATGGATGTGGGGGCAGGGACGTCGGTCGGCACGGACACCTCGGTCGGCTCGGGCACCTCACCTGATTGGCGCACGGTTGCCGGTGCGTCCGATGATTCGTCCGCTGCGCCGAGCGTTCGCCTCGATGCTCACGGCGGTCGCGCTTGTCTTCTCGTGTGGTGCCCCGCTCGCCGCCCAACCACTCGACCTCCGTGTTCGTGAGGTGGTTCGCCGCGATTCGTGGCAGGCGAACCCGGTGCTCGGTGCCATCAACGACATCGGCAACACGTGGGGGTCACCCGGCGTGCTCCTGCTGAGCACCGGGCTCTGGCTCGGGGGACGGCTCGCCGACCAGCCCCAGGTGGCGACCATCGGGTTTCGCGCCTTCGAGGCGATCGGGGTGTCCGGCGTCGTGACGGGGACGATCAAGGGGATCGTCGGGCGGGCTCGTCCACGCATCAGTCCCGACGACGCCGGTGATCTCCAGTGGATGCGCGGGGCCCGCGAAGGGAGCGACTACCAATCGTTCCCGTCGGGACACACGACGGCGGCCTTCGCCTTTGCTGCCGCGGTCACCGCCGAGACACGTCGGCTCGCGCCGGCACACGCCCGCGCGGTCGGTGTGACGACGTATGGCCTCGCGACGGCGACGGCCTTCGCGCGGATGTACAGTGATGCGCATTGGCTCACGGACGTCCTTGCGGGCGCGACGATCGGCATCGTCACCGGCCACGCCGCCTCGCGGTGGCACGTGAAGCGTCCCGGCCATGCGATCGACCGTCTCTTCCTCGGCGGCGACGTGGCGCCACTCGTGGTCACGACGCCCACCGGGCGCTCGCTCCTCGGCGCCTCGGTCACATGGCGGTAGCGGGCATCTTCGTCGTCATCGAGCTCGAGGGCGCGCTCGCCGAGCGCATCCACGCGCAGCAGCTCGTCTTCGATCCGAAGATGGCGCGCCATCTGCCACCGCACATCACGCTGATCGGGTCCTCCGGGGCCGGCCCGATCCGCGCGGACACGCCGATCGAGACGCTGCGCGCCCACCTCCTGCCGATTGCGGCGGCGACGCCCCCGATCACGCTCCGCTTCGGCTCGCCCGAGCGGTTTGTGCAGCGGGAGATCGTCTCCCTCCCGCTCGATCCCCACGGGCCGCTGCGCACCCTGCACGAACGGATCGCGACGAGCGGACTCGCCTGCGCCCACGCGCGGTACCCCTTCACCCCGCACTGCACGCTGACGATGTACCCCACCCTCACGGCGGAGCGGCTCGCCGCGGCGATGGCGGTGCGCGAACCCGAGCCGTTCACCGTCTCGCGATTGCGCGTCTACCTGACGCGCGAGCCGCAGCCGGCGCGACATCTCTTCGATGCGCCACTTGGCGCGCTTTCGAGGGTTGGCTGATGTCACCTCCCCGTATGGCACTCACTCGGAACGTGAGGTGCTCCCGTTTCTCGAAGAGACGAGCCCCGTGGCTGCTGTTGTGCATCGCGAGCCTCTGGTCGAGTGCACTCGCTGCTCAGGTCCGGCTCCTCCGGGCCTCCGACAATGACACGCTGCCGTCGAAGCCGGCCACCGCGCGGCTCGCCTACGGTAGCGATTCCCTCCAGTTCGGTGATCTCCGGATCCCCGAGGGCCCGGGGCCATTTCCCGTCGCCATCGTGATCCACGGCGGGTGCTGGGTCTCGCGCTTCGCGACCCTGCACAACAGCACCGCGTTCAGCGATGCGCTGCGCGACGAAGGGATCGCCACCTGGAACATCGAGTACCGCCGCGCCGATAGCCCGGGCGGCGGGTGGCCGAACACCTTCCTCGATGTCGCGCGCGCCACCGATCAACTCCGCGCGATGGCCCGGACGTACCCACTCGACCTCTCACGCGTCATCGCGATCGGACATTCCGCCGGCGGGCATCTGGCGATGTGGCTCGCCGCCGCGGACCACGTCCCGGCGACCAGCGCCATCGCGCGTCCCGATCCACTGCCACTCGTCGGAGCGGTCGCCCTCGCCGGGATCGCCGACCTCGCGGAGTTCCGCACCTACTCCCGATTCACCTGCGGTGACGTGGTCGATGGCCTGATGGGCGGGTCGCCGGACCAGGTGCCCGATCGGTACGCGGCGGGGTCGCCGCGCGCGCTCTTCCCGCTGCGCGTCCCGCAGGTGCAGGTGGTCGGGAGCGAGGATCGCGTGATGCCCGCCGCGGCGCGCGAGGCGCACCGGGCGGCGGCGATCGCCAGTGGCAGCCCCTTCACCCTCGTCGTGGTCGACGGCGCGGGGCATCACGAACTGCTCTCGCCACGCAGCGCGACCTGGCGTCCGATCCTCGCCGAGGTGCGACGGCTGCTCAGCCCGGCGGCGGCGACTCCCGGTCGATGACGCGCAGCGTCCCGAGCCACTCGTTGAGCGAGCCGAAGTAGGTCGCGGAGTCGGCGGCGAAGGCACGGTCGTGTCCGCCGGTGAGGGTCACGAAGGTCTTGGGGGCGGTGAAGGCGCCGAAGAGCCGCTGACCCATCGCGAACGGGATCGCGGTGTCATCCTCCGCGTGGAGCACGAGCTTCGGCATCGCGATGCTGTCCGCGCGCTCGAGGCTCGCGAAGCGCTCGCGTGCGAGCCAGCGCACGGGGAGCCACGGATAGCGCTCCGCCCCGACGTCTGGAATGGAGGTGAACGCCCCTTCGATGACGAGCCCCGCCGCCTCGACCCGCGCGGCGAGATGGGTCGCGACCCCCGACCCGAGCGAGTGGCCGAAGATCACGATGTGCGCCGGGTCGATGCCGCGCGTCCCCACCATCCAGTCGTACGTCGCCTGTGCATCGCGGTAGAGCGCCGCTTCCGTGAGGGCCCCGTCATCACTCGCGCCGTAGCTGCGATAGTCGACGAGGACGAGCCCGACGCCTGAGGCGCGCATCGGTCGGATCCACGCCTGGCGGAGCGGGACGGAGATGTTCGCGGCGTTGCCGTGGAGGAAGAGCACCCAGAGGGGTGCGTCCTCGGTCGCGATGCGATCGCTGGTCGCTGATGCGTCCTGGCCCGCCTCGCCGATGGGCGGGATCTCCCGCTCCGCTGCACCGAGTGGCGGGATCACCCAGGCGGAGAGCGTTAGGGAGTCAGTCGTCGGGATCCGAACCGCTTCCACCGGGAGGTCGGACGCCGGCGCGACCATCGTCCTGCCTCCGTACTGGTCTGGATGGAAGACGAACGCGGTCTCATTCGCCCGCATATACCACGCGGCACCGACGTAGCCGCCGATGGCGACGACGAGTGGGATCGTGATGAGCCAGCGCCGACGGCGGACGGGAGGCCGCGCCGCGGCGGTGCGGGCCGTCGAGGGCGTCACCCCGGGCGTCGCGTCACGCCCGTCCGCCGCGCTCACCGCAGCGCCTTCTGGATCGCCGCCTCGATGTCCTGCTCACCGCCGAGTCCGGTGTAGACGACCTTCCCGGTGCGGTCGGTGACGACGACGTAGCTCGTGGCCGGCACATCGTAGTCGCCGACGGCATCGCCGCGACGGTCATAGAAGTGCGTGAAGCCGGTGAGATGCTCGGCGACATATCGCCGGACGCGCTCGGGCGACTGGTTCACGCTCACCGCCACGCCGACGAAGGCGACGCGGCTCGCGTACTTGCGCTGTGCCGCCTGCATCCGCGGCTCGAGCTCACGACAATTGCTGCACCAGGTGGCCCAGAACTCGATGACGGCGGGCTTGCCGGCGATCGCCGTCGCGAGCCGGGCGGGCCGTCCCTCCAGCGTCTCCAGGGCGACATCGGGCGCGGCGGCCCCAACCTCGATGCCGAGCTGCGCGTGCAGATCGCGCGGGAGCGTGAGGCTGAGGAGTGCGGCGAGGATCGCGACGAGTCGCCGCGGGCGGTGGGGAGCGGCAGGGAGTGTGGTCATCAGGTGCATCGACTCAGAAGAGGAGTTTGCCCATCTCGATGAGGTAGTACTCGGCGACGCCGAGCATCACGAGGGCGAAGAAGCGCTTCACCTGCACCATCCAGGCGCCGGCGCGCGGGAGGCGAGCGACGGCGCCGCTCGAGAGCCCGACAACCACCAGCAGGGTGCACATCCCGAAGGAGAATGCGAGGAGGTAGATGAAGCCGAGGACGCCGCTGCCGGTCCGTGTCACCCAGGTGAGCACCGCCGCCATCACCGGGGCGCCACAGGGGGCGGCCACCAATCCTGACATCGCCCCCATCACGAAGGCGCCGCCCATGCGGCCCCCGGTCCCGGCGGTGGCGGCGCGTCCCGCGAGCGCGGCCGGGAGCCGGATCGGGATCACGTCGAGCATCGCGAGCGCGGAGAGCAGCAGCAGGTTCGCCATGGCGAAGTAGAGCCACGGGTTCGTGCTCACCGTCCCGAACATCGTCCCGGTGAGCCCCGCGAGCACGCCGAGACCCGCGTAGACCGTCGCGAGCCCGACGACGTAGCTGAGCGTCAGAAGGAGCGTTCGGGCCATCGGGGGTCGCGTGCCATCCGCATTCGCCCCGCCCACGATCGCCGCGGTGATCGGGATCATCGGGTAGATGCACGGGGTCAGCGAGGTCAGCACGCCGGCCAGATACAGGAACGGCAGCGCCGAGATGGGGCTTTCTGAGAGGCGCTGGGCGAGGTCCATACGGGAAAGATGGGTGGGGGGCGGAAGGGGAGGGGAGTGGCCGTATCGTGAGGCGCCGTGCTAGCCGGTCGTCGCAGCGTTCCACACATTCCGGCGCGTAGTCAGGGCATCCCTCTTACCCCACAGGCGAATGCGCATCCTCCGTCGGCTGGTTCCCCTCCTCCTCGCCACCCCGCTGCTGGCGCAGCGCGCCCCGGCATCGGCCGCGCGCCCCGACACCGCCACGGCCATCGTCACCCGCCAGTACGGCGACCTCGCCGCCGGTCCGTACAAGCGCCTCGTCATCCGGAACGCGATGGTCGTGCCGGGGCACGGCGGCCCGACCGCTGGCCCGTACGACATCGTGATCGTCGGCAACACCATCGCCGAGATGATTCCCTTCGATCCGGTGGCGGCCGAGCGGCGCGGTCCGGGCTCCCGGCCGACCGGGGACCGCGTGATCGATGCCACCGGGATGACCGTGATGCCCGGGATGATCGATCTGCACACGCATCTCCGCACGCAGCCGATGGAGCTGGACTATGTGTACTACCTGAAGCTCGCGCACGGCACGACGACGATGGTCAACGCCGCGGATCGGGGCGTGGACTCCGCGCTCACGCAGGCGCGTCTCTCCGCTCGGAACGAGATCATCGCGCCGCGGATGTTCCCGCTCGTGGGCTGGGGCGCGACGACGCGGTTCTCGCGGCTCGAGCTCGACGATCCCGCCAAGGCGAACGAGGTCGCCAAGCAGATGGCGGCCAATGGGATCCGCGTCATCTCGATGGACAGCAACGGGTGGAGCCGGGCAATCATCAAGGCGATCGCCGACGCCGCGCGCGCGAACGGAATGATCACCTCGTTCCACATCCCGCCCTCCACAGTGGCGGTGGCCGATGCGGCGGACGTGGCCTGCCTCGGCGTGACGATGATTGAGCACCACTACGGATATGCCGAGTCAGCGCTCGATCGGACCACGCAGAACTTCGAGCGCACGTACGAGTTCGGGAACGAGAACCATCGGTTCCGTGCGGCCGGCAGGGTCTGGACCGAGACGAACCGCGACCGGTTGCTCACGCAGATCGCCGACTCGCTCGTGAAGTGCGGCGTCACGATGCTGCCGACGCGCGTGGTGTACGAGGCCAACCGCGACGTCATCCGGGCGACGAGCCTGCCGTGGCACGAGAAGTACACGCACCAGGCGCTCCTCAACTGGAACTA
>JBMTAR010000059.1:0-11409 GCA_049428925.1 Gemmatimonadaceae bacterium | reverse complement strand
CCCCCGAAGCGCTACCTCAATGCGGTCGGTCAGCTGGTCGAGGGGGCGCCGTACAGCGAGCGCGACATCCGCATCCCGCGTGAGCTCCGCACGCACGATGAGAAGGGCGCCTTCCCGATCGTGATCAAGCAGTACAACGGGCTCAATGAGATCGTCCTCGACCATCACCCGCTCGACGTGGTGGGGTGGGACGGCCAGTTCTATCCCTGGGCGTTCAACATCCACGACTTCGAGCCGATCGTCGGTCGCGTGCATCAGCCGCCGCCGGTCCACCAGACCTTCCAGGGCGACGGGTTCGTCATCTGCTCGTTCTGCCCGCGTCCGTACGATTTCCACCCTGAGGCGATCCCCGCGCCGTACAACCACAGCAACGTGGACTCCGATGAGGTGCTCTTCTACGCCTCCAGCGAGTTCATGAGCCGGAAGGGAATCGAGTACGGGTCCATCACGCACCATCCCGACGGCATCCCGCACGGCCCGCACCCGGGCCGGTACGAAGGGAGCATCGGGATGACGCACACGAACGAGCTCGCCGTGATGATGGACTCGTTCCGCCCGCTCAAGGTCGCCCAGGCCATCCTGCCCTACGAGGACCCGAAGTACATGTACAGCTGGGTCGAGGGTGGGTCGGGCTTCTCGCCGCCGACGAGCTGAGCGCGGTGGGGGACCCCGCCTTCGTTGAGGTGCCGTTGGCGGCGATGGTGCCGGGCCAGCGGCACGCGTGGCTCACTTCGCTCGTGATGCCACGTCCGATCGCGCTCGTCAGCACGATCGATGCGAGCGGGGTGGAGAATCTCGCCCCCTTCAGCTTTTTCGCGCTCGGTGGCAGCAATCCGCCGTCCCTCGCCTTCTGCCCGACAGGAGGCGGCGGTGGTGCGCCGAAGGACACCCTCCGGAACCTACGCGAGACCGGCGAGTTCGTCGTTCACCTCGTGACGCACGCCATCGCTGCCCAGGTGAATCAGGCCTCCGCCGCGTATCCGCCGTCGGTCGATGAGGCCGCCGCCGTCGGGTTCACGCGTCTTCCCTCGCGGGTCGTCCGACCGAGCCGCATCGCCGAATCACCGGCCGCGCTCGAGTGCCGGGTCCTGCAGCTCGTTCCGGTCGGTGAGGGCCCGCTGTCGTCCACCTGGGTGATCGGCGAGATCGTCGCGCTGCATGTGTCCCCCGAGGTGATCGGCACGGACGGGCTCCCCGACGTGGGACGGCTCGATCTGGTCGCGCGGCTCGGGCGGCAGGAGTGGTCACGCCTCGGCGCCGACGACGTCTTTGTGCTGCCACGGCCGCACTAGATTCCGGCTATGCGTACCACTCGCCGCTTCGACTCGCTGCCCGTCTACCTGCTCGCCACGATCCCGCAGAAGAAGCGCGACCTCATCGCGCGCGGGATGGATGTCATCGACCTCGGCGCCGGCGACGCCGACCTCCCGGCACCGCCCGCCGCCGTCGAGGCGCTCGCGCAGGCCGCGCACGAGCCCGCGCTGAGCCGGTACGGCTTCGGCCTCGGGCTCCCGGCCTTCCGGGAGGCCGTCTCGGATTGGATGGTCCGCCGCTTCGGGCATCGGTTCGATCCGCTCAAGGAGATCGTCCCGCTCATCGGCAGCAAGGAAGGGCTCGCACATCTCGCCTTCGCCTACGCGCAGCCGGGCGACGCGGTCATCATACCCGACCCGGGTTACCTAGCCTACCTCGGCGGCACCCTCCTCAGTGAGGCGGAGCCGTATCTGTATCCGATCACGCCGCGCACGAACTTCCTGGTCGATCTCGACGAGATCCCTGAGGACGTGCTCGCGCGGACGAAGCTCCTCTACCTCAACTACCCGAACAATCCGACCGCGGCGATCGCACCGCTCGACTACCTCGCGAAGGTGGTCGAGGTCTGCAATCGGCGCGGCATCGTGCTCGTGTACGACAACGCCTACTCGGAGATGACCTTCGACGGGTACGTGGCGCCGAGCATCTTCGACGTCCCCGGTGCGCGCGAGTGTGCAATCGAGTTTCACTCGCTCTCGAAGACGTACAACATGACCGGGTGGCGGTGCGCATGGGCCTGCGGCAACCCGACCATCGTCGGTGCGCTCGCGAAGGTGAAGAGCTTCCTCGACACGGGGCAGTTCATGGCGGTCCAGCGCGCGGGCATCGCCGCGCTCGAGTCGTGGGCCGATTGGGTGCCCGGGAATGTCGAGGTGTTCCGCGAGCGGCGCGATGCGGCGGTCGCGGCCTTCCGGGCGAATGGCTTTGACATCGCGGAGGCGCCGAAGGCCTCGATGTATCTCTGGGTGCCGCTGCCGCCGGGCGTTCCCTCGATGGCGTTCCACGAGCGCCTGATGGAGGAGGAGGGGGTTATCGTCCTCGCCGGGGCGGCGTTGGGCGCCGGCGGCGAGGGATTCTTCCGGGTCTCCTTCATCGCGAGCCCCGAGCGGATCGCCGAGGCGGCGGCGCGCGCGGGGAAGGTGCTCCGGTCGTTCAGCGGCCCGTAGCGATCGCGGGCGGCGGGCCGTCGAAGGGCTCGCGGAGCAGCTGTCGCACCGCCGGCACGTAGAAGCCCCAGTAGGCCGACTCGCTGGTCGACCGCGACGGATTGTTCTCCTGCCACCGGCGCGCTGCGGCGATCCCCTTGAAGCTGTACCACTTCGCGTCAAAGGTCACATCGGCGAGGTCCCCGGCGAGATAGATACGGTGCGACCCGCCGTCGGTCCGCCGCGTCAGGAAGGGAAGCCGCCGCGGGATCCGGTTCGCGAGGAGCGCGGAATCCGACCCTGGCGTCGCGGGGAGCACCAGTTCGGCGAGCACCTCCGTGCCGGGATCGGCCGTGAGGATGGGAAACCAGTAGAACATCCCCATCCCGGTTCGCGCGAGGGGGATGACCTCGCGGCCCCGGGCCGTCACGGCGATGGACGGCGCCGCCGCGCGGAAGTCGTCGTCGGTGAGGAGGATCAGTCGACCATCTTCGTGCACGAGGACCGTGGTCGGATCGCGTGGTAGCTCCGCGTTGTCGCCGAACTGCTTCGCGAAGAGCTCGGGGAGCCACGCGGGGACGTCGGTGGGATCGTAGAGATTGATGAAGGTCCGACCCGTCCATCCCGTCCAGCGCGCCCCGAGCAGCTCCTGCATCGTCGCGCGCGCGCGGCCGGCGGTCGGCGATTCGAGGGCGTTGAACTCGAGGAAGATGTGTCCACCGCGATTCGTGTAGTCCGCGATCGCGCGCGCGTCGAGCTCCGTGATCCCGCCGAAGACCAGCCGCGAGTAATCAAGATGGCTCCGCTGCCACCGATCCGCCGTGAGGTCTCCCTCGTAGACGCCGTACGTGTCGGTGATGTAGAGCCAGTCCGTATCGGTGAGGTCCTCGTCCGCGATGCGCGTCGGATGCTGAGGGTCGAGTGGGTCGTAGCCGACGTGCGATCCGAGGGGCTGCCAGGCGTCACCCGACGGCGGCGGATACTTCTCGTGGTTCAGCAACCAGATGGCGCCGACGTGCTCGCGGGCCCCCTCGAACGGCACCGTGTAGTCGACGAGGGTGATCCGCTCGGCCCGGTATGGTTCGCGATCCCAGAGGAAATGCAGGATGACGAACGGGGTCGCGAGGACCGCGAGGATGGCAATCGCGATGCCGATCGAAGCCCAGGAGAGCTTCATCGCGTCAGGGACGGGCAGGGAAGTGAGCGAGGCACGGAGGGAATTTGTCCCCCGGTACGTTCGGATGCCATCCGCGGCGGCGCCACGAGGGTCAGGGGAGGGCGAACACCATGAGTCGTGAGGTCGTCCCGCTGCCGGTCGCGATCGCGAGGCGTTGCACCCCGTCGCTCCCGCGCCAGGTCATCGGGTTGGCGTACCCGATGTCGCCAAGCGCGTGCTCCCAGAGCACCGTCCCCGTGCGGGTGTCGATCGCGTAGAGGGTTCGGCCCCCTCCGGCCACGAAGACCAGTCCTCCAGCCGTGACCAGACCACCCGGTGACCCCGCGACGCCGAGCCGCTCGGGGAGCACCGCCCCGCGGAGCGCCGGATGCGCACGGACCTCCGGGGTGTCACCGAGCGGGACCTGCCACCGGATCTCGCCGCGCCCCATATCGATCGCGGTGAGCGTGCCGTAGGGTGGTGCGTTGATGGGCAGCCGCGCAGCATCCCGCACGGCGCCCTCCGCATTGTCACGTTGCGAGACGCCGAGGGTCGAGTTCGCGAGGTCGAGCATATACGGTGCGTCCACCGTGTCGCTGGGCGCGTCGCGCCGCTGCAGGCGGAAAAGCGCCGGGGAGTTGGTCGCCTTGATGAAGACCCAGCCACTCACCGGGTCCGCGGCGGCCCCACCCCACCCAGCCCCACCGATCACGCCGGGCATCGCCACTGTTCCCTGCAGCGAGGGCGGCGTGTAGAGCGGACCGAGTCGGTACGGCGCGATCTCATCGAGCGCGGCCTGCCGAAGCGCTGGCGTGAAGGTGAGCACGTCCGCGGTCGAGAATCCTTGGCGGGAGAACGGCGCGGGGCGGGTGGGAATCGGCTGCGTCGCCGACGCGCGCTCCCCGGGAACATCACTCCCCGGCACCGGACGCTCCTCGATCGGCCAGAGCGGGCGCCCGGTTGCTCGCTCGAACGCGAAGACGAAGCCCTGCTTCGTCGGGACGACGACGATGTCGGTGCGCCGGCCCTCGTGCGTCACCGTCATCAGGTTGGGAGGCGCGGGGAGGTCGTAGTCCCAGAGGCCGTGGTGGGCGACCTGGAAGTGCCACACGCGGCGCCCGGTGCGCGCGTCGAGGCAGACCAACGATTCGCCGAACAGGTTGTCGCCCGGTCGGGTGCCGCCATACCAGTCGTTGCTCGGTGTGCCGACGGGGAGGTAGACCAATCCGCGCGCGCTGTCCACGCTGAACGGCGCCCAGACGTTCGTGTGACCGGTCGTCCGGGCCGACGAATCGCCCCAGGTCTCCGCCCCGAACTCACCGGGGCGCGGCACCGTCCCGAAGCGCCACACCCGGCGTCCGGTCCGCACGTCGAAGGCCTGCACGTCGCCCGGCGGGTCGCCGCGATACACGAGCCGATCGCCGACGCCATTGCCGAGGATGACGAGGTCGCCCCACACCACCGGCGGCGACGTGTTCGTGTAGTGCTCCTTCCGGACCGGGCGGTCGAGCCCCGCGGTGAGGTCGATCTCGCCGTTCGTCCCGAAGCTCGGGATCGGGGTGCCGGTGGCGGCGTCGAGCGCGATGAGTCGCCAGCGCGAGTTGAGGAAGACGCGCCGGGACCGCCCGTCGCTCCACGTCGCGATGCCACGATGCACGAACCCCGTCCCGTTGCTCGGTTGTCCGAGTCGCAGCCACGGCTTGGGGTCGAACGACCAGAGCTCGCGCCCGGTCCGACCATCGAGGGCGATGACGCGATTGTACGGCGTGGGGAAGATCAGCGTGTCCCCGAACGCGAGCGGCGTCGCCTGAAAGTTGCCGGGGCGCGCGGGACGCTGGTCGGGGCCGGCGGGGATTGGGGCCTCCTTCGCATCCCACGTGTACGCCACGCGCAGGAGGGGGACGGTCGAGCGATCGACGTCGCGCAGCGGGCTGTACTTCATGCCGCCCGGATCGCCCCCATAGCTGCTCCACCCGACGCTCCGCTCGCGCGGCGTGTCGAGCCGGAGCGGGGCCACGATGGGCGCGCCGCGTTGCAGGACGAAGCGCACCCGCTGCAGCGCCATTGGATCGGTCAGGGGGTTCCCCTCGACGGCGATGAGGTCGGCCAGCATTCCCGGTTCGATGCTCCCGACACTGTCGGCGATCCCGAGCGCCGCCGCCGCGAGCGAGGTCGCCCCGCGGATCGCCTCCATCGCGGGTTGTCCCGCCTCCTGGATGCGCGCGAGCAGTTCGCGAGCGTTCTGACCGTGCGCGCCGGCCACCGCGTCGGTGCCCATCACGACACGGAGCCCTGGCGTGGCGATCGCCGTCCGATAAAGGGCGCGGTTTCCCGGGAGCGCACCCTCCATGAACCGGAAGCCCTCCTCCGAGTAGTTGCCGATACCGAGGAAGCGGGCCTTCTGCTCGAGATAGTTCTGGATGACGAGGCCGATGTTCGGCTCGAAGAAGGTCCCGCGCGCCGCCATCAGGGTGAGCTCGGCCTGCGTGGCCTGGGTGCCGTGGGTCACCCCGGTGCATCCCGCGAGCGTGGCGGCGCGGATGGCCGACGCCGCGTGCGCGTGCACCCAGCTGCGCCGCCCGAGCCGTCGCGCCTCGTCGCACGCGGCGAGAATCTGTTCGTCAGAGAGGGTCTGTCCGCCCCCTTCGCGGATGCTCTTGGAGGCGAAGATCTTGATTACATCGGCGCCGTCGGCGACGCGCGCGCGGACCCACGCGCGAATTGCCTCGGGGGGACGGGTCGCGTCGCTCCACTGCCCGGCGCTCGTAAGGACGCGCGGCCCCTCGAAGCGTCCCTCCTGGATCCCGCGCCGGAGCTCGAGGTCGATTGGCGCACCCAGGCTCTGCACGGTCGTGAAGCCCGCACGCAGGGTGCGCTGCGCGTTCTCCGCCGTCGCGCGGAGCCGCTCCTCCGCCGTCTCGTTTCGCGTGTCCGCCCGTCCGTCGGGGCCGAAGTGTCCATCAATATGAACGTGCGTATCGATGAGGCCGGGCAGCATCGTGAGCGAGGAGAGGTCCCACGTGACGGACGTGCCCGCGCGGAAGGGGTCGATCGCTGTGATCCGACCATCGCGCACGGTGACCACCACATCGCGGCTGGTGCCCCCGCGCCCGTCGAGGAGCACCCCGACGCGGATGCGCGTCGTCGGCTCAG
Organism: Gemmatimonadaceae bacterium; assembly: GCA_049428925.1. Classification (GTDB taxonomy): domain Bacteria; phylum Gemmatimonadota; class Gemmatimonadetes; order Gemmatimonadales; family Gemmatimonadaceae; genus Pseudogemmatithrix. The sequence continues at coordinate 4,641 of JBMTAR010000059.1, read as the reverse complement.
GTTCTCGGACCGCGCCCACCAGGAGCACGGGGAGCAGGAGGGCGGCGGTAACGCGCCACCGCGAGGGGGATCGGCGCACGGGGACCTCAAGGCTGAACGGAGACGGGGAATGTGTGGGCGCCGGATGGTCGCGGCCAGCAGGTGGGCGTCGTAGAATCCCCCTATGACGCACGATCGGCGCACGTTCCTGAGAAGCACCGTGCTCGGCGCGGCCGCTGCGGCGCTCCCCGAATCCGCCGCCGCGGCTTCGCCTCAATCGCCCACGACGCCGAGGTCGACCAACCAACCCCCGGCGCGGGCGCTCGACCCATTGATGCTCGCGGCCCTTGGTGAGGCCGTGCTCCCCGAATCGCTCGGCGCCGCCGGGCGCGGTCGCGCGATCGCCGCGTTCACGGCCTGGCTCGCCGCGTACGTACCGGTGGCAGAGGAGATGCACGGCTACGGCTACGCGGAGCTTACGTACACGCGCGCTGATCCCGCGCCCGGGTGGCGCGCGCAGCTGCAGGCGCTCGACCTCCTCGCCCGTCGCATCCGGACGCGCGGCTTCGCGCAGCTCGATCTCGCCGGCCGTCGCGTCGTGCTCGACGCCGCGCTGCGCGGCGGGGCGAGCGGGCCGCTCCCCGCATCGCCACTGCAGGCCGACCACGTCGCGGTCGCCCTCCTCGCGCACTGGGCCGCGACCAGCGAGGCGCAGGACCTCGCCTACGGCGCACGCATCGGGGCAGGGCAGTGCCGCTCGCTGGCCGACACGTCGCGGCGTCCGCTCCCGATCGCGGGGGAGGCGCCCCGATGACCGCGCCCCGGGTGGTCGAGACCGATATCTGCCTCATCGGCGCAGGCATCACCGCCGCGATGATGGCCGAGTCGCTGGCTGCGCGGACGACCGCGACGGTCACGGTGATCGAGGCGGGGACGCACACCACGCTCCTGCGCGATCGGTACGCGCGCCGACAGCGCTGGCAGGACTACGGCGAGTCGCCGTGGACGAAGGACCACGTCGATGACCAGAACGCGCTCGGGACCGCCTACGGCTTCTCGCCGACCATGAACGTCGGTGGGCTCGCGATGCACTGGGGCGGCGTGACGCCGCGCTATGCGCCAGAGGATTTCAAGGTGCGCAGCCTCTTCGGCGTCGGCGACGACTGGCCGATCACCTACGAGGAGCTGGATCCGTTCTACCAGGAGGCGGAGGAACGGATGGGCATCGCCGGCGAGCAGGGACCGCCGGAGATGGATCCGCGCGGGCGGCCCTTCCCGCTCCCGCCACTTCCGCTCAGCGACAACCTGCGGCAGCTGCGCGGCTGGGCCGCCGCGGCCGGCGTGACGATGTGGAGTCAGCCGAGCGCGAAGAACTCGGTCGCGCACGGGGGGCGCGGCGTCTGTCAGCGCTGCGACACGTGCTATCCCATCTGCCCGACGGGGGCGAAGTACTCGCCGGACTTCACCTTCGATGCGCTCGTTCGGTCGGGACGCATCCGGCTCGTGACGGACACGTTGATCCGTCGCCTGCAGACGGACCCACGCACGGGGCGCATCACGCAGGCCACGGGGAACTCAACACGGCAGCGCGATCAGGCGGTCGTGGTGCGCGCCAAGACCTTCGTGCTCACCGGGGGCTTCACCTGGGCGCCGCACCTGCTCCTCCTCTCGGCGGACGCGGCCCACCCGGACGGACTGGCGAATCGCTCGGGGCTCGTGGGGAAGTATCTCTGCGGGCATCGCAACGTGGCGGCGCAGATCCAGCTCCCGCTCGATCTCCTGCCGGGGGTGAACGTCCAGCACTCGCTTGTGACGAAGCAATTCATGCGGCGCGGGCATCCGGATCGCTATCTGCGTCACGACCTCCGCGTCTGGGAGTCGTCGTACGGGCACGGTCCGAGGCTCCGCGATGACGCCGGTGGACTCCTGCTCGGCGATGCCTTGCTGGCGGATTGGCGGCGCCGCACGAAGACCGGGGTGGCGCGGATCCGAGCGTACTACGACGTGCTCCCCGACCGGGACAGCGCGCTCACGTTGGATGGCGGCACGCGGAACGCGTGGGGCGACCCGATGCCCCGTCTCGCCTTCCGTGACGCCCCCGAGTCCGCGGCACTCCGTGGGTGGCAGGAGGACGAGATCCGCGCGCTCTTCGCGCGGATGGCGCGTGCGGGGAACGGGACGATCCTCTCCGGCGCCTCGGCGGCGGGGGACATCGGGCAGGAGCATCCCGGTGGCGGCTGCCGGATGGGCGACAACCCGGCCACGAGCGTTGTCGACCCCCATGGGCGGACGCACGATCACGAGAACCTCTGGGTGGCCGGTGCCCCGACCCACGTCACTGCGAGCTGCTGCAACGGCACCCTCACCTTCGCCGCACTGGGACTCCGCACCGCCGCGGCACTGGCAACGGAGTTCCCCGCCCGGTCGTAAGCTGACGGCTGTCTGATTCTGTCTGCCTGGACGCACACGCTGTGCTGCTCGCTGTCGAACGTTCCGCTCACTCCCTCCTTCCTCAACGGCCTGTCATGTCGCCATCACTCCGCCTCGCTGTCCTGCTCCTGCTCCCCGCCGCCCTCACCGCTCAGACGCCGCGGGCGATGCAGCCCAACGATTGGTATCGCCTGACCACCGTGTCCCAACCGGCGATGTCGCCGGACGGGCGGCAGGTCGCCTTCACGGTGACCACCGTGAATGAGAGGGAGAACAAGCGCCATCAGGAGGTCTGGATGGTGCCGACGGCCGGGGGCACCCCGGTGCGCTACACCGCGCCGGGGTACGAGAGCTCGGGGCCGCGCTTCTCGCCGGACGGCAAGTACCTCTTCTTCTCCTCCTCGCGGCCTGGTGGAACGGGGAACAGCTGGGCGATCCGGATGGATGCGCCCGGGGGTGAGGCCGCGCAGGTTGCCGACTATCCCACCGGGTCGTGGCCTCGCGATGGGAAATTCGCCGTCTTTGCCGCGCCGGCGACGGAGGACAGCGCGAACGCCGGCGCGATGCGTGCCGGGAGTGGCGCGCCGAACGGAGCCGCCGGTCGAGGTGATGCCGCGGCCGCGAACGACCCCTTCGGTCGGATGCAGCCGATGGCGCGCCCGCCCTTCGGTGCCATCACCCGGCCGGTCGATCCGGCCCGCTTCGACGGCCGTCACATCACCGAGGCGCGCTACAAGGCGAATGGGCAGGGGTTTCTCCCCGGCCCGCGCCAGGCACGCGTCATCCGGCCGCAGCAGCTCTTCACGCAGGTGCCGGGCGCCAAGCGCGTCCAATTGACCAACACCACCTACTCGCATCGCTCGCCCGTCGTCTCGCCCGACGGCAAGTGGATCGCGTTCACCGCGGACGTCGCGCTCAAGTCCGACAGCGCGGTGACGGCGTACGCCGATTCGATCGCCGAGTTGCCGTATGACGCCGTGCGCGACGAGGCGGACCGCAACGAGAGCGACATCTACGTCCTTCCGATCGCGGGCGGCACGCCGCGGAAGGTCGCGACGCTGATGGGCGCCGAGAGCGACCTCACCTGGTCGCCGGACGGGAAGCGGATCGCCTTCGTCTCGCGCCCGGGTCGCGTGAAGCAGGCGGTGCTCGCCGTGGCGGACGTCGCGACGGGCGCGGTGAAGGTGCTGACGGAGGGGTGGCGCTACGAGCCGGGGGGCATGGACTGGCTCCCCAGTGGTGAGATCGCGATGTCGGCCGACATCGGCGGGTCGAGCGCGCTTTACCTCGTGAACGCCACGACGGGCGCGCGCCGCGAGCTCCTCGGGGGTCGCCGCAAGATGAACGGGTTCGCCTTCGATGCGGCCGGGAAGCAGGTCGCGTATGCGTCGTCGAGCGTCACCATGCCGACCGAGCTTTTCGTCGCCGGCACCGACGGGCGCCCGGAGCGTCGGCTCACGTCCTTCAACGAGGCGGTGAATCGGGAGGTCGCCTGGTCGGATGCGGAGCGGCTCACCTACCGGATGCCGCGCCGAGCGGGCTCCGCCGACAGTCTCGAGATCGAAGGGTGGCTGATGAAGCCGTTCGGCTATCAGGCGGGTCGGAAGTATCCGCTCGTGCTCTACATCCATGGTGGCCCGCACAGCCAGTACGGCGAGCAGTGGTTCGACGAGACCCAGAATCTCGCGGCGGCCGGGTTCATGGTCCTCTACACCAACCCCCGCGGCTCCAGCGGCTACGGCGCGGACTTCACCTATGACACGCGCGGCCGTTGGTTTGCGGAGGATTACCTCGACCTGATGAAGGCCGTGGACCTGGCGGCCGCGCGTCCGGACGTCGACTCGACCAAGATGGGCGTCACCGGCGGGTCGTATGGCGGTGTGATGACCGCGTGGGTGACGACCCAGACGAATCGCTTCAAGGCCGCGCAGGCCGATCGGATGATCAGCAACTGGTGGTCGTGGTACGGGACCAGTGACGCGCAGGGGCTCACGGAGTTCGAATTCTTCGGTCGCCCCTGGGACAATCCCGCGATGTACGACTCGCTCTCGCCGATCCGCAACGTGCGGCGGGTGACCACGCCGACCTTCATCCTCCAGAGCGAGGAGGACCACCGGACGCCGATGACGGACGCCGAGCAGTGGTTCGCGGCGCTGAAGCGCCAGGGGACGCCGGTGGAGTTCGTCCGCTACCCGCGCTCCACGCACGACCTCTCACGGACCGGGGAGCCCT
>JBMTAR010000058.1:0-11417 GCA_049428925.1 Gemmatimonadaceae bacterium | reverse complement strand
GCAGCACCGCCTCGACCTTCCCGAGATAGATGTCCCCGACCATCCGCTTGTTCTCGGGACGGTCGACCTGCAATTCAACGAGCTGGTCGTCCTCGATGATCGCGACGCGCACTTCGCGCTGGGTCGCGCTGATCAGGATCTCGCGCTTCATGGAACCCCGGAGCTGATGAGCCCCCGTCCCGCCACCGGATCGTCCACGGCGCCACCGCCCCGGACGCGCCCATCCCCCGCCCGGCGAGGGCGGTGGTGGCGACCGGGGGTCGTCGGTGCATCGTGCGATCCATCATTACGTCGGCCGGATTCGGGAGATGCCGGGGCGACGGGCCCCGGCAGACCTGGCGACCCGGACGGGCCGAGTCGCCGCTGACACTAACCGTGGACAGGAATGAAACCGCCCAGCGGGGGCCAATGCAACAGGCGGCCCCGTCAGAGCCGGAGGTCGGGGAGCAGGTGCCGGGCGATCACGATCCGCTGAATCTCCGAGGTCCCCTCGCCGATTTCGCCGATCTTCGCGTCCCGGAACATCCGCTCCACCGGGTAGTCCTTGGTGTAGCCGTACCCCCCGTGCAACTGGATCGCCGTAATCGTGGCCTTGGTCGCGAGCTCCGAGCAGAAGAGCTTGGCCATCGCCGCCTCCTTTCCAAAGGGACGGCCGGTCTGCGAGAGCCAGGCCGCGTGATAGGTCAGGTGCCGGGCGGCCTCAAGCTGTGTGGCGAGGTCGCTCAACTGAAAATGCACCCCCTGGAACTCGGCGATCGCCTTCCCGAACTGGCGACGCTGCCCGGTGTACGCGAGGGCCTGCTCGAACGCACCGCGGGCCAAGCCGAGCGAGAGCGCCGCGATCCCGATCCGGCCTGCGTCGAGGGTGCGCATGAAGTTCTTGAAGCCCATCCCCTCCTCGCCGAGGCGGTTCTCGAGGGGCACTTCCACGTCTTCCATAATGAGCTCGCGCGTGTCCGACGCGCGCCAGCCGAGCTTGTCCTCCTTCTTCCCGGCGCGAAAACCGGGCATCGGCACCAACGCGGCGTCGTGTCCCATGCCGACGGCCGCCGCCCCCGCGAGATCACAGGTCTCCTTCGTGAGGATGAAGCTCGAGATCCCCTTGGTGCCGCGCGCGGGATCGGTCACGGCGGTCACGACGAAGATCTCGCCGACGCCGCCGTGCGTGATGAACCGCTTGGTCCCATTGAGCACGTACCGATCGCCCCGCCGCACGGCGGTGGTCTGCGTCCCCCCGGCGTCCGATCCCGCCCCAGGCTCGGTCAACCCGAACCCGCCGAGCACCTTGCCCGCGGCGAGGCGCGGGACGAACCGCTCCTTCTGTGCATCAGTCCCGAAGTTGACGATGGGTGAGGTGCCGAGCGTGGTATGCGCCGAGATCGTGATGGCGTGCGAGGCGCAGACGACGGCGAGCTCCTCGATGGCGATCATGAACGCGATGGTATCGAGGCCGGCGCCACCGAGGGCCTCGGGCCACGGGATCCCGAGCAGCCCGAGATCCGCCATCTTCCGCACGTTCGCCCACGGAAAGGTCTGCTCGGCATCGTGCGCCGCCGCGACGGGAGCGACCTCCTCCTGCGCGAAGGCCCGCACCATCTCGCGGGTCGCGAAGTGATGCGGCTCCAGATAGGGCAATTCACTCACGGGCGTCGCACTCCGTCCAGGGGGTGGCCATCGAGGCGTTCTAGCGGTGAGACTCCAAGAAGGTCCGCGAGGGTCGGCGCGAGGTCGACGACACGGACCGCCTCGGTCCGCCGGCCAGGCTGGAAGGGCGCGCCCCAGAGGATGAGCGGCACCTGGGCGTCATAGTCGTGTGGTGAGCCGTGCGTCGCCGTGTTCCCACCATCGAAGATGTGGTAGGGCTGTAGTGTCACGACCGCCAGCACATCCCCGCCAGGCCGGAAGCTGTGCAGCCAGCGGCGGGCAACCACGTCCTTCACCGTGTCCGCTCGGACGAGGCGGTCGAGCACGTCCGCACGTAGCACGCCCGGGACACGACGCGCCTCGTTCGCGAAGGCGGTGGCAATCTCCTGCAGGATGCGGTCCTTGCCGGGGGCGCGGGCGCGGTCGACGGCGAGGGTGAAGCCATCGAAGTCGAAGGCGTCTGCGGGGATCCCACTCGAGGCGATGTACGGCATCACCGCCTGGAAAGCTCGGCTGAAATCATCGAGCGAGACGCGCGAGGCGCGCCGGTTGTCGCCCCACGACGACCGGCCGTCGGGGCTCGGCGCCACCCCATGGTCGGCCGTCAGCGCGACCACGATCCGATCGCCGCCGCGCAGGGCGGCGAGGGAGTCGAGGAAGGCCCCCAGCATCCGGTCGAGTCGGAGGAGATGGTCGTGCACCTCACGGGAGTCGGGCCCCCATCGATGGCCCACCGCATCGGTGGTGGAGAGCGACACGGCGAGGAGGTCGGTCTGGGGGCCCTTTCCGAGCTCGAGCGCCCGGACGCCGGCCCAGGCGAAGTCCAAGGTCAGCTCGTCCATATACGGAAAGCCGATAATCAGATTCCGCGCGAGCATGGGATCGGCGGGGAGCCGATGCGGAAAGCGCGGCTCCTGGCTCCGGGCCTCGGCGGGGGTTTCATCGAGTTCCGGATAGCTGCCAATGCCCTCGAGCAGATCCCAGAGCCGACCGGCATATCGTCGCGCGACCCGCTGCTCGGCATTGAACGCCCGGACCCACGCGGGAAGTGAATCCGCGTACCAGGTGCTCGTCGTGAATCCGCCGGTCGACTGGGCGTACCAGAAGACCGGGTACGATCCGCGCCCGATGGGAAGTATGGCGCCTCGGTCCTTCCGGGAGACGGAGAGAATGCGGGTCTGCGGCTCGGCCGCGGCCATCCAGTCGGCGAGTGTCGTGCCCTGGAACCGGAACGGGGCAGCCCCGGTCCCCTCCGCATCGACGAGCGGCGACGCGGTCGTGTTCACTCCAGCGCTGTTGCTGGCGATCCCCGTCGAGTACGGAAAACGTCCCGAAAGAATCGACGCGTGACCCGGCGCCGTCTCAGTGACGCCATGATCCTGCGCCGCGCGGACGAAAAACGCGCCTTCGTCGATGAGGCGACGAAACCCACCACGGAACTGATCATCCCAGCGCTCCAGATACTCCGGCCGCAACTGGTCGACCGTCACGACCACGACCAAGGAGGGCCGGGGGGCAACGGATCGCTCCTGGGCCGGCAACATCGGCGCGGCGAGGAGGCCGCGGAGAAGCGCGAATCGCGCGGCGGCGGAGGGATAGCGAAGGAATCGGATCATGACATCAGGCGTCGGAGGGGGAACCGCGCGAACACCGTCGCACCACGCAGGGAATTCTACCCGCGGGACCGCGTGCAGGAGAGGTTGCCAAGGCCGCGCCGGCTCCGCACTTTCTCGCATCCCTCCAACCGGCCCCACTCGGGCCCGGAGTTCCGATGGCCCGCTCCCTCGTTCGCCGGCGATTCCTCCTGCCCGCCCTCCTTCCGGCGCTCCTGCTGGCCACGGCGGTCGGCCGCCCGAACCGCATCGGCGCGCAGCCGCTCTTCAAGGCGGACGCGCCGCTCACGGTCACGATCTCGACCAACCTCCGCGACCTCATGCGCGAGCGCGACTCGACGGAGCTGCAGTGGCACGGCGCCGAGCTCTCGTACACCGACGCGGACGGTTCCACCAAGAAGGTCGCGACCGAGTTGCGCGCCCGCGGGCATTTCCGGCGACAGGCGCGGAACTGTGCCTTCCCACCCCTCTTCGTCCGTGCCGAGCGTGAGGCGCGCGAGAACTCCATCCTACAGGGCAATCCGCGGCTGAAGATCGTCACCCCCTGCCGGCCGGCCTCCGCCGAATACCAGCAGTACATCTACCTCGAGTATCTGATGTACCGCACCTACGCGATCGTGAACGAGGTGCATCATCGGACCCGGCTCGCGAAGATCACCTACACCGACTCGCTCAATCGCGTGAAACCGATCGAGGTGGTCGCGTTCTTCCTCGAGACGGAGGAGGAGGTGGCGGACAACAACGACCTCGAAGCGACCGATCAGGCCGGCGCGGTCTTCGAGGATGTAGTCGCCGAGCCACTGCGGCGCGTCAGCCTCTGGAATTACTGGATTGGCAACACCGACTGGTCGGTCGCGGCCCTGCACAACATCGAGCTCTTCCGGAACGCCAGCGGCGACTATGTCACGGTCGCGTACGACTACGACTGGTCGGGTGCCGTGAACGCGCGCTACTCGTTCCCCAACCAGATGCTGGGCATCAGGAATGTCCGGGAGCGGCTCCATCGCGGCCCCTGCCTCAGCGCCGCCGACTGGGCGCCGACGATCGCACACTACACCTCGAAGCGGGCGGCGATCGACGCGCTCTGGTCCGCCCCGTTCCCTGGGCTCGAGGACCGGCGTCGACTCGACACAAAGGCGTACCTCGACGAGCTCTGGCCGGTGCTCGCCGATCCGGCGAAGTTCGACCGGGACGTCCTCAAGAAGTGCCAGAACGTCGGGAACTGATGACGAGCGGGACGTCTTCACGCCGTGCCAGCTCGTAGCTAACTGAAGCCAACCTGCGCCGGCGACCTCCTCACCGAGGGCGCCGGCGCATTGGCTTTTTCGCCCGCCCCGCCCCTCGGCCGCCCCGTTTCGTCGGCGCCTCGCTCGCCGACCGGCGCTCACCGGTACAGTTGTCGCAGGCGGTGCACTTCGGGCGAGCGGCCGGGTCACCGAAGTACCGAAGGACGAACCCCCGGCGACAGCTCTCCGTATAGGCATACCGCTGCATCTGGTCGAGCTTCCGGAGCTCGCCCGCACGCCGTCGTTCGTGCGTGGTCCAGTCGACCCCCCACGCGTCGAGGGAGCGATCCGGCTCGAGCACAGTGAGCCCCTCGCCGACCCGCCGCCAGGTCACGAACTGACGCGCCTGAAGGGCGTCCAGCAGCTGGGCGGCCCCGCGCGCGCCGCCCAGGCCCGGTGGCACCGCCTCGAGGTCCGCGATGATGCCGAGGTGAAACCGCCCCCCGGCACGCCGCCACAGCGACCGGAGCAATTCGAGCGCAAGCCCGTCGGCCGCGGGGTCGAGCTCCGCACGGATCCGCTCCGGCGAGGCCAGCAGCCGGACCTGCGCCATCACACGCGACGCGTCGGCGACGGCCACGGCGCCGGCACGTCCGAGCACACGGAGCGCTGATGCCACCTGACGATCGTTCACCTTGCCCCGCGCCACCGCTGCGATCCGCACGGCATCATCGGTGACGAGCCCGTCCCGGTCGGCGAGTCGCCGGCAGGCATCATAGACCGCCGTGATCACATCCCGCGGCGGCAGGGCGCCGTCGATGAAGAACTCGTGGGTGAACCGATCGGGGAAGGCGTGCAGGAGAATCGCCGTCGCCGGTGCGCGGTCCCGCCCCGCCCGTCCGGCCTCCTGGTAATACGCTTCCAGCGTTCCCGGCATCGCGTAGTGCACCACGAGTCGCACGTCGGGCTTGTCGATCCCCATCCCAAACGCATTGGTGGCGACAATCACCGAGGCGCGGCCCGACATGAAGGCCTCCTGCACCTCGGCGCGGTGCGCGTCATCGAGCCCGGCGTGATACGCGACCGCCGGCAGCCGCGCCCACCGCAGCATCTCCGCGATCCGCTCGACCGCCTTGCGGGTGCTCGCGTAGACGATCGACACCCCGTCACCCCGCTGTCCCTGCAGGAGATCGATGAGCGTCGCGTCCTTCTCCGCATCGTTCTTCGTCGCGATGACGCCATACGTGAGGTTCGTGCGGTCGAACCCTGTCAGCACGAGCGTCGGCTCGACGAGTCCCAACTGGCGGACGATGTCCTCTCGGACCTCCGGCGTCGCCGTGGCGGTGAGCGCGACGGTGGGCGGTGCGCCGAGCCGCTCGCGCACCTGTCGGATTCGCAGATAGCTCGGGCGGAAATCGTGCCCCCACTCGCTGATGCAGTGCGCCTCGTCAACGGCGAGACGGCGCACCCCGACCGCGCGGAGCCGCTCCGCCAATCGGCCGAGATCGAACCGTTCCGGGGCCACGTAGAGGAGTGCGATCTCCCCTCGCTCGACGCGCGCCATCCGAGCATTGATCTCGTTGGGGCTCAGCGTGCTGTTCAGGAAGGTCGCCGCGATCCCGCGCGCCTCGAGCGCATCCACTTGATCCTTCATCAGGGAGATGAGCGGGGAGAGAACGACCGTCAGCCCACCGAGGGTGAGCGCCGGCACCTGGAAGCAGAGCGACTTCCCCCCTCCGGTCGGAAGCACGACGACCGTATCGCGTCCAGCGAGCACGGACGCGACCGCATCGGCCTGCCCCGCCCGGAACTCGGGGTACCCGAACTGGTCGCGCAACACGAGGCGCGCGTCATCGATGGTCGGGGTGAGATGAGGCATCGGGCAGGATCGCGTGCACGGTGGGCGGTGGCATCACCACCGACCCGCCGTCATCAGCGTCAGACCGCTCGGGCGAAGTGGCCGCGGGTGAAGATGCCGTCGAGGAGCTCGCGCACCGCGCGCCCGGGTGCGGCACCGGCTGCCACGCCGTCGAGTGCCGCACGAAACGCCCGTGTCACCGACGCCACGTCATCATCCGGCATGTTGAACAGCAGGCGATGGCGACGGAGGCCCGCGGCCCACAGACGCGGCAGGAACTCCGTTCCGTCGATCGGACGCGAATGGAGGAGCCGATTCCGACAGGCATAGTCCGTCGCGACCGGGAAGACGTAGCCCGCGGGATCGGTCAGCCGTGTGTCGCGATGCTTCTGGGTGCAGAGGTCGCGGCAGTGTGTCGGCGTACGCCCGAAGGCCGCGTTCAGCACACAGTGCTCGAGCGTCATTCCCTCCGGCCGGCCGAACACGACAACCTCGAATCCGACGCCGTCCCAGGGTGCCGCCACCGCGGCGAGCTCATCGACGGTGAGCTCGATGGACGGCGTGATCCTCCGGGCGCCCAGCGCGAAGAGCTCGGCGGCGGTGTGCGGGTTGAAACAGTTCACGGCGTAATCCGCGGTCACGTCCCGCCCCGCCGATGCGAGCTCGTACAGGTGCCCGAGATGCCCCGTCAGAATCGGCGTCCCGAGCGCGAGCCATTTGTCGAGCTTCCGGCGGTCCTCGGGCCGGCAGATGGTCGGTGTCCGTAGCCGGAACCGCGCACCGGCCGCGTCGACCGCCGCGACGAGCTCGCGGACGGCACTCAGCGCGGGGAACGGGTGACGGAGGAAGGGATCGAGGACGATCTCCTGAGCCCCCGCCTCGAGCGCGGCGTAGCCATCGGCGAGGCGCCAGACCTCGGCGACGAGCGTTCCCTGCACCGCCGAATCCGCCGCTTCAACCGACGCACCGACATCGGGTATCGTCTCGGAACCACGGGCCGGATGCGCATCGACACTGGAAACGGACGGGCCCGAATCCGGCCGCGGCACGGCGCGCACGACCTCCTCGACGAGGAGCTGCCGGGTCCCGAGGGCGGCCTCGGCATCCCACTGCCGCAGGTTCAGCAACTCCTCGACCGCAGCCTGACGCATGCGATTCAGCTCGCGGATGGGGAGGAAGCACCCCGCCGCCAGCCCCGCCGCATCCACCTCACCCAGCACGAACGGGGTCTCACCGAGGCGCCCCCATTGCTCGCGTAGCTGCGCGACGTCGAGGCTCCGTGCCGTCGCCGGGGCGAGCGGCACATCGCTCCGGACCGTCACGTCGTGATCGCCCGCACGCAGGATCGCCTTGAGCGGGGCGCCGGCGGCACCAAAGCACCGCACGGAGAGCGGGACGCGCCGTCGCCGAGCCACACGCCCGACCTCGGCGAAGCTCGCCCGCGCGGACTCCAGCAACGCCGCCTGCGAGGAGCGGACGACCGTCCACCCGAGCGGGACGCGCTGCCGAGCGACAATCGACTGACGCCAGATCCCATCGGCGTGCCGCAGGGTGCGGACCGCACCAGCGGCGAAGCCGACACTCTCGAGGTGACCACCCCCGGGGGGCTCGAACCCGAGCCCATCGCGCTCGGCGATGGGCGCACGCACCTCCACCACAACGGCACCATCCTCGAAGCCGACGACCGTACCCAGCTCCACACCCCGGTTGTCGGGCTGCGTCCGCGTGATGTAGTCCCGGCCCTCACGGCCACCATACATGCCACCGGTCGATCCGCGCGAGAAGATCTGCACGAGGGGCTGCACCGCCTCGAACGAGGGCGGCGCGAAGACCCCATCGCGTACCTGCCCAAGAAACTCACGGTAGCCCTTGGTGACGGTGGCGACGAATTCGGGCTTTTTCTTCCGCCCCTCAATCTTGAGGCAGCCGACCCCCGCGTCGGCGATGGCATCGAGATGCTCCCACGCCCCCAGATCCTTGGCGGAGATAAGGTACCCCCGGTCGAGCTCGGCGCCGGTCACCGCGTCATGCAGGAGATAATCCTTGCGGCACGACTGGGCGCAGGAGCCTCGGTTCGCCGACCGCTCGGAGATCATCCCCGACATGTAGCACTGCCCGGAGTACGAGATGCAGAGAGCGCCGTGCACGAAGGTCTCGAGCCCGAGGCCGGGGACCGCGGCGCGAATCTCCCGGATGTCGTCGAGTGAGTTCTCGCGCGCGAGCACGATGCGGTCGATGCCGAGGCGTTGCATCACCCGCGCGCCCGCGACGTCATGCACCGTCATCTGTGTGGAGCCGTGGACCTCGAAGCCCGGATACGCCTTCGCGATCAGCCGGATGAGGCCCACGTCCTGCACGATCGCGGCGTCGATGCCGCGCTCGATGCACTCCCCGAGGTACAGCAGCGCGTCGACCAGCTCCTGAGGCTTGATCAGGACGTTGAGCGTCAGGTAGATGCGCGCGCCGCGCTCATGCGCGAGGAGGCAGGCCTGCTCGAGGTCGTCGAGCGAGAGCTGCGCCCCGTCGTCGCGCGCGTTGAAGCGCGAGGCCCCGCAGTAGACCGCGTCCGCGCCGTTGGCCACGGCGGCACGCACCGCCTCGAGGGAACCGGCGGGGGCGAGGAGCTCGGGGATCTGGCGCGCTGGCATCCCCGGAAACTAGTGGGTCGTGGCGACGACCTCGCGGAGCTGCTCCAGATGCCGCTCCTCGTGCTGCGCTACCCAGAGGGCCCACTGCCAGCCGGTCAGGGTCCCGAAGGCGGGGTGATCGCCCCGCACGTTCGTGAGATTCGGCCCGATCTGCTGGAGCGTCTGCAGCAACGCGGCACGTCCGTCCCGCCAGCGCGTGCGCTCCGCATCCAGGTCGAGCCCACGGGGTGGGCGGACCGCCTCCGGCGCCTGCACGCGGTGGCTCCGGTCCCGGATGGGGAAGGCGTCGAGGAGCGTCAGGATCGTCGCGGGCGCCGGACCGGGCGGCACAGTCGACATCGGCGGGAGTGCGGCGGCGCCGGCCGTCAGCTTCCCGACCGCCCAGTGCTGGACCTTTGACAGGTGCCAGACGATCTGCACGGGGCTCCACTGCCCCTCGGGTGCCGCGTCAATCATCGCCGCAGGCAAGGCGTCGAGCACGGCGTCGAAGGCGGACATGACGCGCCCCAGCTCGGCTTCGAGCGAGGCCACGCGGGGATCACGGAACACGGGGATGGTCATGCAGGCCTCAGCGGTCAGGGACGGCGGTGACAGACGACAGGAACACCCGGAGCGGGACGGAGCGTGACCGCCGCCTCCGGACGGATGGAATCAGCCGGGACGCCGAGCGAGAAGCGCCAGTCGCGCGCGAGCGTGGCGATGAGGAGGATTCCCTCGGTCCAGGCGAACTGCTCGCCGATGCAGAGGCGCGTCCCACCACCGAACGGAAAGTAGGCCTGCTTGTGCCGCGGCTCGCTCCGCGGCGAGAGCCAGCGGTCCGGATCGAAGCGCAGCGGCTCATCCCACCACCGGGGATCGCGCTGCGTGACCCAGGGGCTGACGATGACCTGCGCGCCGACGGGGACCGTCTGCCCGCCGAGGGTGATCGGGGCCACCACCTCACGCGAGGTCGCGTAGGCCGGCGGCCGGAGCCGCATCGCCTCACTGAAGACCGCCCGGGCGTACGGCAACTGCGGCAGGTCGGCCATCGTCGCCGGACGATCGCCGCAGACGGCTCGAACCTCGGCGGCGAGACGGGCGTCGACCTCGGGATGCTGCGCGAGAAACCACCAGGTCCAGGCCAGCGCATTGGCCGTCGTCTCGTGGCCGGCGAGGACCAGGGTCATCACTTCGTCACGGAGCTGCTGGTCGGACATCCCGGAGCCATCACCCTCCTCGTCGCGCGCGCTCATCAGCATCGAGAGGAGGTCACCGCGATCGCGTCCGTCACGCCGATGCTCTGCGATGATCTCGTAGATCGCCGCATCGAGGACCGGCAGCGCGCGACGTGCGCGACGCATACTTGGCAGCGGCCAGTCGTACATCCGGTCGCCGAGCAGGATGAGCCAGATGGAGAAGGAGCCGAGCACCTCGGTCAGCGCCTTCCCCATCACGGAGGCTTTCCCCTGCAGGTCGACGTCGAAGAGCGTTCGCCCGACGATATCGAGGGTGAGGTGGTGCATCGCCCGGGCGATGTCGAGGCGCTGCCCATCGGACCACCCCGCCACCATCGAGAGGGTACGGGCCACCATCACATCCCCGTACCGCGCGATGCGCTCGCGATGGAACGCCGGTTGGGCGAGCCGGCGCTGTCGGAGATGGAACTCTCCCTCGCTCGTGAGAAGTCCGTTGCCGAGGACGAATCGTGTGCGCTGGAGCCCCAACCCCTTCCGGAGACTGCGCGCCTGCCCCGTGAGCACCTCCTTCACGAGGTCGGGATGTGAGGCCACGAGCACGGTGCGGCCGACGATGGTCTTCGCCACGGCGAGGTCGCGATCCGTGGCGGCCATGAGCTCCACGGAGCGGAGCAGGTTGCCGCGGCTGCGGAGGAGATGCTCGCCCGGAAAGCGATTGTGGACGGTGTACCGCAACCTCGATGGGACCGACACGGTGGGCTCACCCATCGGCGGGGGACTCCTCATTGCCGGTCGCTGACAGCGTCGAGCCATCGGATAACGGACGTTCACGGCGGCTCGACGACCGACGCAGGAAGCGGCTCAGAAACGCCGCCCCGAGCCACCAGACTCCCATCCAGCGGAGCGTCGCGTCGTCGCGCTGGACGCCGACGAGGAACAGGAGGGCGCCGACGACAGCAAGGCCCAACGTCAGCTGCGGCTGTCCCCTCACGCGAGATCCTCGCGTCGGGTATCCGGAAGCGAGAGGATGAAGTCCGCGCCGAACGCCTTCGAGGGGGTGAGGAACCCCGTGGGCACGCCACCGGCGAGCACGCGCTCCGCGGCACGCACCGCGGCCTGCGCCGTCAGGACATACCCTGTGGGCGCCTCGAGCCGGGCGCCGACCGTCCGACCCTCCGCATCGCGCGCCTCGCCCCAGACCTGGCTCCGCGTTCGCGCGAGCGCAGCGGCGCTCGGGCCCGCCGGGGCCTTCC
>JBMTAR010000057.1:0-11477 GCA_049428925.1 Gemmatimonadaceae bacterium | reverse complement strand
CCCCCCACCGAGGAGGAGACGCGGCAGATTCCGCGTCAATCCATCTGCCTCCGAATGAACGTCGGGATCTCCATGTCGCTGAGATCCTCGATCGGGCGCGGGGCGACCGGGCGCGCCCGCGGTGCCGCGGGGGCGGGGGCCGCCGGGGACGACGCGGTGCCGATTCGAGCGGCGCGGAGCGCGGGGTCGAGCGGGATGATCGGCGTCGCCGCGGCGCGGGTGACCGCCGGCGCTGCCACCTTCTTCTGATCGAAGCCGGTCGCGATGACGGTGACCCGCACCTCGCCCTGCATCGCCTCCTCGGTCGCCGCGCCGACGATGATCTCACTCTCCTCGCCGACCGCCTCCTTCACGAGGTCAGCGATGGTGTTGATGTCCCCGAGGGTGAGCTCCGGCCCACCGATGATGTTCATCAGGACGCCACGCGCACCGCCGATCGAGACGTTGTCGAGGAGCGGTGACTCGATCGCCATCCGGGCGGCCTCGATGGCGCGCTGCTCACCGCGCCCGATCCCCGTCCCCATGATCGCGGAGCCGCCGTCCTGCATGATCGTTCGGACGTCGGCGAAGTCGACGTTGATGATGCCGATGCGCGTGATGATGTTCGAGATGCCGCCGGTCGCCTGCAAGAGGACCTCGTCGGCCTTCTTGAGCGCGTCCTGAAACGGAATCCCCCGGCCGACGACCGCGAGGAGCCGCTCGTTCGGCACGACAATCATCGTATCAACGTGCTTCACCATCTCGGCGATGCCGTCGTCCGCCTGCCGCATCCGCTTCCGCCCCTCGAAGAGGAAGGGCTTGGTCACGATACCCACGGTGAGCGCGCCAGCCTCCTTCGCGAGCTCACAGACAATGGGAGCCGCGCCCGTGCCGGTCCCGCCGCCCATGCCGCAGGTGACGAAGACGAGGTCGGCGCCCTGGATCGACCGCATCACCTCGTCACGGTTCTCCTCGATGGCCTGTCGACCGATCTCAGGCCGCGCACCGGCACCGAGCCCGCGGGTGAGCTTCTTCCCGATCTGGATCTTGACGTCGGACCGCGAGTTGAGGAGCGCCTGGGCGTCGGTGTTCACGGAAATGAACTCGACCCCCTGCAGCTGTTCCTCGATCATCCGGTTCACCGCATTGCCGCCGCCGCCGCCGACCCCGACGACCTTCATCCGGGCGGACTGGGGGAGGGATTCCTCGAACTCGAAGAGCGTCATGGCGCGGCGGGCTCCGTCAGGGCGTCGTGGGGAGAGCGACGTTCACGCCGGAATATACCCCGCCGCACGCCGCTCACGATATCCCACGGACGAGCCAACCGTGGCGAGGGAAACACCCCCGCACCGTACGGTCAGAAGAAGTCCTGCAACCAGGACTTGAAGCGGACGGCGATGGTGTCCATCGAAGGCGCCGACTGCATCGCGAGGCGACGCCCCTTCCCCGCGGCGGCCCCCGTGGCCACCCGACGCGCGCCGTACTGCACCAGCCCCGTCACCGTGGCGAAGCGCGTGTCGGCGACCGAGTCCGCCAGCCCGCCGAGATCCGCGCCCGGCACGCCGATCCGCGCGCCCGTACCGAAGACGTCGCTCGCGAGGTCGGCGGTGCCCGGCTGCGCCGCGGCCCCGCCCGTCACCACCACACCGGCGGCGAGCCGCGAGAGGAAGCCGGCCCGCTCCACTTCGCGCGCGACGAGCTCGAAAATCTCCTGCGTTCGCTGGTGGATGATGTGTGCCAGCAGCGAGCGCGGGATTTCCCGATCGCCCTGCGCCCCGGTGCTGGGGAGGGGGATCCGCTCGTCGTGCGGCACGAGGGGCTCGAAGGCGGCGCCGTACGCCTCCTTGAGGCGCTCCGCGTCGGCCTGTGTCACCCCGAGCCCGTGAACGAGGTCGCTCGTCACATTCAGTCCGCCGTAGCCGATCGTCCCGAGATGCCGGATCTTCCCCTCGTGGAAGACGGCGACGTCGGTCGTCCCCGCACCCATTTCGACGAGCGCCACACCGAGCTCCTTCTCGTCGTCGGTAAGCACGGAGAGGGCGCTCGCGAGCGGCTCCAGCACGAGCTCGCCGACCTTGTAACCGGCACGCTCCACCGCCTTGCGGAGATTCATCGCCGGCGATGCCCCGATCGTCACGAGGTACATCTCGGTCTCGAGCCGCGTCCCGATCATCCCGACCGGATCACGGATCCCGAGGTTCTTGTCGACGGTGTACTCCTGCGGGATCGCGTGGATCAGCTCGCGGTCCTGCGGGATCGCCTGCGCCCGCGCGACCGCGTTGGCGCGGTCGACGTCGCCGCGCGTGATCTCCGCGCCGGTCACCGAGGCGATCCCGGTCGACGTCATCGCCTGGACATGCTCGCCCGCGATTCCGGCGTAGACGGTCTCCACCTGTGCGCCCGCCATGCGCTCGGCGTCCTGCATCGCCTTCAGGATCGAGCGCTGCGTCTCCTCGATGTCCGCGACGACGCCCTTGCGGAGACCGGTCGTACGCGCCTGACCGACCCCGAGGATGTTCACCGTGGGGTGCTTGAGGTCTCCGACCACCTCCGCGATGACGGCGGTGGTCTTCGCTGACCCGATATCGAGACCGGCGACGAGGCGATCGAGGTTCATGATCCGTCGGGAAGTCGGGCGACCACCTGGTCGCGGAACCGGAGATCGAGTTCCGCCGCCACGAGGCCGCGCCGGGCAAGGTCCTGCGCGACGGCCACCGCCTCGGCGAGCCGGCCGATGGTGACCTGAGGAAGGGCGAGCATGCGATGGCCCGGGAGCACAAGGACGACCTCGCCGCGTCCCCCGCGCCGCCCCTCGCTCACCTCGGCGAAGAGCGCCGGAAGCGAGTCACGGAGCGACCCGAGCAGACGGAGCAGCGTGGTGTCCCGCGCCGCGAGCACCGGGAGGTCCGCGCCGACCTTCGACGGATCCACCGGCAGGGTCACGCCGCGCGCATCGACCAGCGCGAACCCCCGCGGCGACGCAACCAACGCGACGGGCAGGCGTTCCTCGATGCGGACGACGAGGGTCCCCGGGAGCCGCCGCCCGATGCGCACCGTGCGCACCTGCGGATGGCTCTCGACCCGCGCCACCAAGGGGGCCACGTCGTCCCAAATCGAGACGGTCGTGTCGACCCTCAACCGAGAAACGATTTCCGTGGGCTCGGCGTAACGCGTCCCTTCCACCACGACGCGGCGCACCCGGAAGAACTCCATCCGCCGCATCGGCACCGGCCCCCACCACGGGAGGGTCCCGACCGCCACCACCGCCGCAAGGATTCCCAGCCGTCGCCGCCGACGACGACGGCGGGCCGCGGCATCCACCGGCACCGCGACCGATTCCGGCGCCGCCGACCCACTCGGACGCTCCGTCACGCGGAGCGCCGCGCGAGCAACTCGGGCCCCGTCCGGGTCACATCCCCCGCCCCGACGGTGAGCACAACGTCGCCGGGACGCACCACCGCATCGAGCGCGTCTGCCATCGCGGCGCGCGGGCCCATCCACGCCGGCGCGCGCCCCGCCGCCTCGGCGTGCGCCGCGATCAGCGCTGACGTCACCCCGGGGAGCGGCGCCTCACGCGCCGGGTAGATGTCGGCCAGGAGGAGCACATCCGCGGCGGCGAGCGCTCCACCGAAGGCCGCCGCGAAATCCCGCGTGCGCGAGAAAAGGTGCGGCTGGAACGCGACGACGATCCGTCGGTCGGGATACGCCGTCCGCGCCGCCGCGCGCGTCGCCGCGCCCTCCGTCGGATGATGCGCGTAATCGTCGACGACGGTGACGCCGTCGACGGTGCCGAGCCGCTGGAAACGCCGCTCCGCGCCGACGAAGCGCGCGAGACCGGGCGCCATCGCCTCGACCGTCAGCCCCCACGGCCCGATCCCGCAGGCGAGCGCGGCGAGCGCGTTCCGCACATTGTGCCGCCCCGGCACGCCGAGCGTGACCTCGCCCATCGGCTTCCCATCGTACCGCACCGTGAAGTGGGTCCCGCCTTCCGTCGTGCGCAGCGCCTCGGCGCGCAACCGCGCATCGGGACTCGTGATCCCGTAGCGAATCACCTCCGCCGTCGCGGGCGAGGGGAGCGCGTTCGCCCCCGGATCGTCGGCGCAGAGTACGACGTAGCGCGCGCGTCGCACGTAGGTCGCGAACGTCTCCCGGATGTCGTCGAGGTCGCGGTAGATGTCGAGATGATCCGCCTCGACGTTCGTAACGACCGCCACCGTCGGATGCAGCGCGAGGAAGGAGCGGTCGTACTCATCCGCCTCGACGACAAAGAGGTCGTGCCCGCCACGCGAGAGGTTGCCACCCCACGCCGTCACTCGCGCCCCGACGACGCCCGTCGGCGCCCTCCCCGCCGCGGCCAGCGCCTCGGTCGTCATCACCGTCGTCGTGCTCTTCCCGTGCGTGCCGGCGATCCCGATCAACGTCCCGCCGGCGGTCGCCTCGGCGAGCGCCTCGGCGCGCCGCACGACCTCAAGGCCGAGCGCCCGCGCCGCCAGGACCTCGGGATGATCCTTCGGGATCGCGCTGGAGACGACGAGCGCGCGATGCCCCGCGAGATGCGAGGGATCATGCCCGGCCTGCACCGGGATGCCGAGCGCGACGAGATCCGCCGCGCCCGCGGGGGCCCGATCGCACCCCGTGACGGCAGCCCCTCGGCGATGGCAGAGCTCGGCGAGCGCGCTCATCCCGGCGCCGGCGATGCCCTGGAAGTGGATCGGTCGTGGGTCGTGCGGATCGAGCAGCGGCATACGCGAAAGCTATCGGGCCGGGGGAAGCAGGGTCGCGAGGTGCGTGGCGATGTCGCGCGCGGCGTGCGGTCGGCCGCGGCGTGACGCCGCCGCCCCCATCGTCGCGCGAGCCGCCTCGTTCCCGAGGAGCGCGCGGAGCTCGGTGTCGAGGCGTGCCGCGGTCAGCTCGGCCTGCGGGAGATGGCGGGCCGCGCCCGCCGCCTCGAGCACGCGGGCGTTCGCTGTCTGGTGGTCCTGCGCCGCGGTCGGCAACGGCACGATCACCATCGGGATCCCCCACGCGCAGAGCTCGCTCGTCCCCATCATCCCGCCCCGCACCAATGCGAGGCCGGCGACGGCATACGCGTCAGCGATGGGGGAGAGATACGGCACGACGCGCACCGTCGGACGCTCGAGCGCGGCATACGTCGCGTGCTGACCGCGCCCCGTCGCCCAGAGGACGCAGAGTCCCTCGGGGAGCCCGGTCGCGACCCAGTCGGCGACGACCTGGTTGATCGCACGCGCGCCCTGCGATCCCCCGAAGACGAGGAGGACCGTGGCCCCCGCGGGGAATCCCCAGCGGGCCCGCGCGTCACCGGGGCTCGGTCGAACCGCGGGTGGCGGCTGGATCGGATTCCCCGTGTCCCGCGACCGTGAGGCACCATGCGGCAACCGCGCCGCCGCCTCCGGATACCCGAGATACGAGGCCCGAGCGAGCCGCGCCGTCCAGCGCGCGGTGATCCCGGGGACCGCATCGCCGACGTGCTGTGTCACCGGCACGCCGTGGGCCCACGCCCACGCGACGGTGAGCCCGGCGGCGTAGCCGCCGGTCCCGACGACGAGCGCCGGCGGGCGTTCACGCGCGAGACGCGAGAGGGCACGCCATCCTGCCGCCGCGCCGCGCACCGTGCGCCAGTTCCGCCAGACCTGCGGGCGATACAGCGGATGCAGGTCGAGGAGCGCGTGCGGCACTCCCTCGGCCGGGAGCACCTCGCGCTCGATGCCGCGCTGCGCGCCCACGAAGAAGGGCGTCACGTCGGGCCGCGTCGCGACGAGGGCGCGCGCGATCGCGAGCCCCGGATACAGATGCCCCCCCGTCCCACCGCCGGCGAACCAGACGTTCATCGGTCCGCGAGGGTCGGATCGGTGGCGTGCGCGCCGACGACCCGCTCGCGCGCGCTCCCGATGTTCACGAGGATCCCCGTCATCAGCAGGGAGAGCACGATGTTGGAGCGGCCGTACGAGACGAACGGAAGCGTCAGCCCCGTCGTCGGCAGGAGCCCGATGACAACGCCGATATGCAGGTAGGCGGTCACGGCCATCGTGACCGTGAGTCCGACCGCGACGAGCTCGAGGAACGGGGTCCGCGCCTGCTTCGCGATACGGAAGCCGAGCCAGGTCCAGAGCGCGTACAGCAGGATGAGGATCGCCATCCCGACGAACCCCCACTCTTCCCCGATGTTGCCGCCGATGAAGTCATTGTACGGAAGCGGGAGGAAGCCAAACTGCTGCCGGCCCTGTCCGAACCCCACGCCGAAAAGCCCGCCGGATCCCACCGCGATGAGCGACTGCTGCAACTGGTGGTTCACCGCCTGGGCCGGATCCGAGCCCGCGGCGAACCCCTGGAGCCGACGCACGATGTATTCGAACCGACCGATGAACATCCAGAGGAACGGGAGCCCGAGCACCCCAAGGAAGACGAAATGTCCAATCCGCGCGCCGGCAACGAAGAGCATCGCTCCCATCACGATCGCGTAGAAGAGCCCGATCGACATATCGGGCTCGAGGGCGACGAGCCCGAAGAGGACGCCGAAGATGATCCCGAAGGGAGCGAGCCCCTTCGACAACCGTCGGAGACCGGGCTCCCCGCCCTTCTTGACGATGAGCATCGCCGTCCACGTGACGAGCGCGAGCTTCGCGAACTCCGACGGCTGCACCGACCCGCCCAGCAGAAAGCGCCGCGATCCGTTGATCGGCGGAGCGAGCCCCTTCGTGAAGGGGAGCACGGTAAGGAGTAGGGCGACGATGACGGCGCCCATGAAGGGCCACGCGAGGCGGCGCCACCAATCGGCATCGATCTTCGCCGCGATGGCGAACATCACCAGCCCCGCCACGACGCCTGTCAACTGTCGGTACAGGAAATGCCACGAAGGGCGCCCGGCGTTCATCGCGACGTAGGCGCTCGCCGAGTAGAGCGTGGCGAGCCCGAGCGCGAGGAGCGCCGCCGTGGCGACGACGAGGATGCGCGCCTCGAGCGACATCCGCCATCGGTGGCGATCAAGCGCGGGGGCGCCGCTCATCCGCCACGCGCGAGGCGCGCGAAGGTCGCCCCACGTTCCTGATAATCGGTGAACATGTCGTAGCTGGAGCAGGCCGGGGCGAGGAGGACGACATCACCCGCGCGCGCGAGCGCCCGCGCGCGTGCCACGACGTGCGCGAAGTCGGTCCCCGCTCCCTCCACCGGCACCACACCGCGGAGGTCCTCGACGATGCGCGCCTCCGCCTCGCCGTACGCCACCACGTGCCGCACGCGCGTCCGAAGCGCCTCGCCGAGCGCGGTGTACGGCTCTCCCTTGTGCCGCCCACCCAAGAGGAGGACCACGGACCGCGTCATCCCCTCGAGCGCGGCCCGGGCCGCCTGCACGTTCGTCGCCTTGGAGTCGTTCACCCAGAGGACACCGTCGGTCTCGACCACGGGCTCAAGGCGGTGCGGCACGGCCCGGAACGTCCGAAGCCCCTCCGCGAGCGCCTCGCGGGCAGGCGGCGTCCGATGCGCGGGGTCGGCCGCCCACACCGCGAGGGCGGCGCAGAGCGCGTTCGCGACGTTGTGCGCCCCGAGCAGCGGAAGGGCGTCGCGGTCCAGCAGCGGTACCCCGTCGAGCATCAGGTGACCGCGCGCGGCGTCGCACCAGGCGGTCGCGCTCGGATCGAGCAGCGAGAAGCGTTCGACGCGCCCCGGGAAGCCGGCGGTCCGCGTCATCACCTCGGCATCGTCACCGTTCACCACCCGCACGCTGGTGGCGGTGGCGTTCGCGAAGAGCCGCATCTTGTCGCCGTAGTAGGCGTCCAAGGAGGGATACCGGTCGAGATGGTCCGGCGCGAGGTTCGTGAGGATCGCGACCGTCGGGGCGATGGACGGCGTGTCGTGCAATTGGAAGCTGGAGATCTCGAGCGCGACCCACGCCGGCCGCTCGGCGGCGAGCGCGACCTCGGCCAGCGGCGTCCCGATGTTCCCCGCCTCGACGGCACGCTGCCCGAGCGCGCGCAGCAGGTGCCCGATGAGTGCCGTGACCGTCGTCTTGCCGTTGGTGCCGGTCGTGGCGATGTACGGCACCCCGGCGAGCACCGGCAACGCGAGTTCGATCTCCGAGAGGACCGGCACCCCGGCTACCGCCGCAGCGCGAAGCGGCGGCGCGGTCGGCGGGATCCCAGGACTCACCACCACCGTGCCGGCACGTGCGATGCGCGCGAGGTCGTGCGTGCCGACGTCGACCGCGACGCCGATCGCCGCGAGCCCCTCCGCCGCGGTGCGCGCCGCCGGAGTCGCACCCGCGTCGCTCGCGTAGACCGACGCGCCGTGGGCGACGAGGAGCCGCGCCGCCGCGACGCCGCTGCGACCGAGGCCGAGGACCGCGACCTCTCCGCGCGCCGCCACGGATGCCAGCGGGGAGCCCGAACCGCTCATCGCAGCTTCAGCGTGGAGAGCGCGAGGAAGGCGCAGAGGACGCCGAGGATCCAGAAGCGCACCACCACCTGCGTCTCCGGCCATCCGGAGAGTTCGAAGTGATGATGCAACGGCGCGCGTCGGAAGACGCGATGCGCCTGCGCGTAGGCGAGGCCGTGTCGGCGCCGACGCCACTTGAAGGCGCTGCGCTGGATGATCACCGAGAGGGTCTCCACGACGAACACCCCGCCCACGATGAGGACGAGGAACTCACTCTTGAGGAGGATCGCCACCGCACCGAGTGCGCCGCCGAGGGCGAGCGACCCGGTGTCACCCATGAAGACCTGCGCCGGGTGCGCGTTGTACCAGAGGAACCCGACCGCCGCGCCGAAGACCGCGGAACAGAAGATGGTGAGCTCCCCCGCCCCGCGGAGGAAAAAGATCTGCAGGTACGCCGACGCGTCGGCGCGCCCCATCACGTAGGCGAAGAGCCCCATCGTCAGCATCGCGATCGCCATCAGCCCCGCCGCGAGGCCGTCGAGCCCGTCGGTGAGGTTCACCGCATTGCTCGTCCCCGTCATCACGAAGGTGACGAAGGGGAGATAGAGCAGCGGCACCGCCGGCACGACCAACACATACTTGTAGAACGGCAGCGTCGTCGAGGCACCCGGCAGCTGATTGAGGGGCACCTGCCAGATGTACCACCCGAGTGCGAGCCCGATCAGCACCTGCCCCGTGAGCTTGTAGCGCTCGACGAGCCCGAGGTTCTCCTGCCCGAGCCGCTTCTGGCGGAGCTTCAGGTAGTCGTCGAGGAAACCGAGCACGCCCATCGCGAGGGTGACCGCGAGGGCGAGCCAGACGTACCGGCTGTCGAGGCGCATCCACAGCAGGGTGGCGCCCGCGATGGCGACGAGGATGATCAGCCCGCCCATGGTCGGCGTTGTCCCCTTCGCGGCGTGCGTGTCGGGCGTGCCGTCGCGCACGACCTGGTGAATCTGCATCGCGCGGAGTCGCCGCAGGATCCGCGGCCCGACGATGAACGACAGCAGCAACGCCGTTACCGCCGCGCCGGCGGCGCGGAAGGAGATGTAGCGGAAGATGTTGAAGGCGCTCTCGTACTCCCGGAGCGGGAAGAGGAACTCGTAGAGCATCAGCCGGTGGCCCAGGAGGTGAGGAGAGGGACGAGGCGTTCGAGCTGCACGCCGCGCGAGGCCTTGAGGAGGATTGCCGCATCGGGGGCGAGGCGCGGCCGGAGGCGCGGCCAGAGATCCTCCACGTCCTCGGCGATCACGACGCGGGGATCATCCGGGGCGCAGGCCGCGAGCGCGGGCCCGAAGGCGCCGATGCCGCAGACGAGCTCCGCCGGTCCGGCGAGCGCGGCCGCGGCGACCTCCGCGTGGGCCCGCGCCTCCGCAGCGCCGAGCTCGCGCATCGTGCCGAGGACCGCGACCCGCTGCCGCCCCGCCCCGAGCTCGGCGAGCAGCGCGAGCGCGGCCCGCGCCGACCCAGGATTCGCGTTGTAGGCGTCATTGAGCAGCAGCGCCCGACCGAGCGGCGCGACGGCAGAGCGCATCGACGGCATCGCCATCGCCGCGAGGCCGACGGCGGCATCCGTCGCGGCGATCCCGAACTCAGCACCGACGGCCAGCGCGAGCGCGGCGTTCGCGACGTTGTGCCGCCCGCGCAGGCCGAGCTCCACACGCACCCCGTCCCACTCGAGCCAGCCGCGCCCGTCCGCGAGCAGTCCGGCGGCGGCCGGCACGGTCACCGCGAGCACCCGTCCCGCCCGACGCGATGCCTCCGCGACGACGTCCGGCTCGGCGGCCGGCACGACCGCGACGGGCACTTCGTCGCAGACGGAGAGCTCCTCCGCCATCACCCCGGCGAGATCGCCGAGGCCCTCGAGATGCTCTTCCTGGATCGTCGTGATCACCACGAGGTCCGGACGCATCACGTCCCGGAGCACCGCGAGCTCGCCGGGTTGGTTCGTCCCCGCTTCGATCACCGCGACATCGG
The DNA here is from genome assembly GCA_049428925.1 of Gemmatimonadaceae bacterium. Taxonomy (GTDB): domain Bacteria; phylum Gemmatimonadota; class Gemmatimonadetes; order Gemmatimonadales; family Gemmatimonadaceae; genus Pseudogemmatithrix. Next base: position 1,094 of record JBMTAR010000057.1, on the reverse strand, counting down.
CCGCATCGTCGATCGCCAGCAGCGTCAGCGGCACGCCTACCTGATTGTTGAGATTCCCCGAGGTGGCGTGGACGGTCAGACGACTCCCGAGCACCGCCCGGAGCAGCTCTTTGGTGCTGGTCTTTCCATTCGAGCCAGCGACGGCGATGAGCGGACGTCCCCACGCGAGCCGGCGATAGCGGGCGAGCGCGCCCAGCGCCACACCGGTGTCCTCGACGGTGAAGACCGGGACGCCGAGCCCCGCGGCCCGCGTCGGGTCCGAGACCACGACCGCCGCCGCGCCGGCGCGCACCGCCTCCGCGAGATGGTCGTGTGCGTCGTGATGCTCGCCGCGCAACGCCACGAAGCAGCGCCCCGTGAGATCCTGCCGCGTGTCGGTGCCGATACCCACCAGAGGGCGCCCGTCACGCGGGCCGGTGCCGAGCGCCTGGGCGACGCGCGCGAGCGTCCAGAAGTTCATCGCGCCCGCTCCGCCAGGAGCTCGTGGACGATCAGCAGCTCGTCGAACGGCGTCTTCGTCGTCCCGTACAGCTGATAGGTGTCAGGCCCCTTCCCCACGAGCAGCACGAGGTCGTCGGACGGGTGTGCGAGGGCAATCGCGTGCGCGATCCCGGTGCGACGATCCGGAATCCGGTCATAGCTCCCCGCCGGGAGCGCCGCGACGATGTCATCGATGATACGCGCCGGGTCCTCCGTACGCGGATTGTCGTCGGTGATGACGAGGTGGTCCGCGTGCTGATGCGCGGCCGCCGCCATCAGCGGGCGCTTCCCGCGGTCGCGGTCGCCCCCGCAGCCGAACACGAGGATGATCCGACCACGCGTGTAGGGCCGCAGCGCGGTCAGCACCCGCTCGTACGCGTCCGGCGTATGCGCGTAGTCCCGGAGCACGAGCGGGGACTCGCTCAGGACCTCAAGCCGCCCGGAGACCTGTGGCGTGGTTGCGAGCCGCGCCGCGATGCTCGCCGGCCCGACACCGAGCGCGACCGCGGCACCCACGGCGCCGAGCGCATTCGCCACGTTGAAGTCGCCGAGGAGGGGCAGCTCGGCGTCGACGACGCCGGTCGTCCGGTCGGCGTGCAGTTCGTCGGACCGGC
>JBMTAR010000056.1:0-11522 GCA_049428925.1 Gemmatimonadaceae bacterium | reverse complement strand
TGGCTTATTGAAGGGAACAGACGGACAGAACAGGACGCTCTATTCTTTGAGGCACACCTCACGATCGCCTGCCGCGCATCCGCACTGCGCCGGCGGGCAGGAGACCCGCAGGTGCAAGACGGGCTGATCAGGGCGGGCTTAATTGATTAAAAAATCAATAGATAGCCCAAAAAGGTGATACGGGACCCCATTTTCGTGCCATACGGAGCCAATAAACGATATCAACCTGCCCGCTATTGACTTTTAATACAACAAGAAAAGACACTCGGCTTCCACCCTCAGGGAGGCCGTATGAACAAGACGATCAAGAACATCCTCGGCGCGTCCACTTGGGCGATCTCTTGCGCGATGTTGGCGGGCAGCGGCGCTGCGACCGCCGCCCCCGCGCCCCAGGCGCCCCAAGCGCAGGCAGGTGCGGACGGCACGGCCGGCGCCGAGACGGAACTGCGTGACGAGATCATCGTCACCGCGCAGAAGCGCCGCGAGAACGTGCAGGACGTGCCGATCGCGATCACGGCGCTCAACGCCGCCGCGCTCGAGGCGGCGAAGATCGAGGACAGCAAGGACCTGCAGTTCAACGCCCCGAACGTCACCTTCTCGGCCAACCGCAACATCACCATCCGCGGCGTCGGCTCGGCGTCCTACGGCGGCACCGGCGACACGAACATCGGCGTGCTGGTGAACGGCGTGTTCCTGCAGTCCGGAAGCACCTTCGGCGAATACTTCGACATGGAGCGCATCGAGGTGCTGCGCGGTCCGCAAGGCACGCTGTTCGGCCGCAACACCACCGGTGGCGCCATCAACTTCGTGACCCGCCGCCCGGACGACAGCTTCGACGGCTACGTCGAGATCCAGGGCGAGAGCCCGACCGGCGTCCGCACCAGCGCCGCGATCAACCTGCCGGTCACCGACCGCCTGTTCCAGCGCTTCGCCGTGAACTACGTCAACCGCGACGGTTACACGAAGAACCTGCTCGACGGTTCCATGGTGGACGGCCGCAACCAGTTCACGGTGCGCTCCAGCACGCGATTCGAACCCACCGACTCGACCACCATCGACCTGACGCTCACCTATTTCAAGGAGAACTCGGACCGGCAGAACGCCGCCAAGTCCCTGTGCACGCCTGACCCGGCCTTCGGCTGCTCGCCGAACTCCGTGTCGGCGGCTTTCCCCGCCACCAACTTCCCGATCGACAACTTCCTGCTGCCGGGCATCGTGCGGGCGGGCACTTTCGCCACCAACCCGGCGAGCCTGCGCGAGGTCAACATCGACGTCGCACCGTTCCAGAAGGCGGAGGACTTCCTCGGCACGCTCGAGATCGAGCAGCGGATCGGCGCCTACACGCTCACCTCGGTGACCGGCCTGCGCGACGGCGACAACTCGAGCGAGCGCGACTTCGACCAGGGCTATCGCCCGAACGCGTTCAACCCCGGCACCTTCGGCACCCGCGTCGTCCCCGATGCCGGCAACGGCAACGGCGTGCTCACCTACCTGCTGTCGGGCCGCCAGGTCACGACCACCGACTACCGGACCTCGCAGACGGGCGGCGGCACCCAGAAGCAGTTCAGCCAGGAACTGCGGCTCGCCTCGCAGCTCGACGGACGGTTCGACTTCATCCTCGGCGGCTTCTACATGAAGTCCCGCGGCTCGGGCTACGTAGACACCTGGACCCCCGCGAACCGGACGTCGGGCGCGGTGTCGAAGTTCAGCACCCGCCTCGGCCAGGTCGAGTCCTACGCCGTCTTCGGCGAGGCGTACTTCGACCTCACCGACGACATCACGCTGACGGCCGGACTGCGCTACTCGAAGGACGACAAGCGCATCGAGACCGCCTCGGGGACCTTCGTGCTCAACCCGTACTTCATCGGCGAAGCGGACTTCGACAAGGTCACGGGCCGCGCGGTCGTGAACTGGAACCCCGACCTCTCCTTCACCGCGGACACGAACGTCTACCTGTCGTTCTCGCGCGGCTTCAAGTCGGGCGGATTCAACCCCGGCAACAACACCATCCCGGTGTTCGAGTCCGAGGTCATCGACGCCTACGAGCTCGGCACGAAGAACTCGTTCCTCGACGGCAAGGGCCGCGTGAACGTCGCGATCTTCAACTACGACTACTCGAACCTGATCGTCGGCAACCTGGTCGGCACCGCGGTGTTGAACACCAACATCCCGGAGTCTCAGGTCCGCGGCGCCGAGGTCGAGCTCGTCTACACGCCGACCGACCCGCTGCGCCTCGAGGCGACGCTCGGCCTGCTCGACACCGAGATCCGCAGCGACTTCCTCTCGGCCGACCCCTCGCGCGGCAACGCGCGCTTCCAGCTCAAGGGCAACGAGCTGCCGAACGCTCCCGACAGCACCCTGAAGCTGGCGGCTGAATACACCGTCGAGATGGGCAACGGCTGGACCGTCCGGCCGCGGCTGGATTTCTACACCCAGTCGGGCTTCCATTCCCGCGAGTTCAACATCGCCGCGGACGAGGTCGACACCTGGAAGCAGCTCGACGCCTCGATCCAGATGACCCATCCCGAGCGCGACCTCACCGTCACGGCGTTCGTGAAGAACGTCACGGACGAGGACAGCATCACCTGGCTCGAGGTCAATTCGAACCTCGTCGGCAGCTTCCGCAGCGCCTTCCTGCTCGACCCGCGCACCTTCGGCATCAACCTGCGGGTAGGCTTGCGCTGACATCAGGCGCGCGCACCGGGTGCGGGACCCGCACCCGGGCGGCCGTCCCACGGGGATCCCGACATGCCGCACCGCATCCGCACACTCGCTGTCGCGCTGGTGGCGACCTTGGCCTCGACCGTCACGATCGCCGCGCCGCGATCGGCGGAGATGCCGGAACTGTCCGGACCAGGCACCCTCGCGGTCGGCACCCGCTACCACGAGTGGTCGGCAGGGGGACGGAGCATCGGCGTGCGGCTCTGGTTCCCCGCGGAGCGTGACGCATCGCCCGTGAAGGCCGTCTACCGGCATCGACGGGCGCTCCCCGGCCAGCAAGCGCTCGAGATCAAGGAGTCCGGCATCGCCTCTGACCAGGCGCGCCCGGTACAAGGGTCGAAGTTCCCGCTGATCCTCATGTCGCACGGCTACGGGGGCTGGGCGGAGCACATGAGTCGGCTCGGCGAGACGCTGTCGTCGCGCGGCTATGTCGTCGCCTCGATCGACCACAGGGACCTGCCGTTCACCGACGCCGCCTCCTTCGCCCTGTCTTTCGGTTCCGTGATGCTGCATCGCGCGCGCGACCAGCAGCAGGTGCTGAAGGCCTTGTCGGACGGGACTTTCCCGGATCCAGCCGTCGTCGCGCAGCTCGATCCCGACGCCATCGCCCTGCTCGGTTTCTCGATGGGCGGATACGGGACGCTGGTGACGGCCGGCGTGCCGCTCGACCGCGGCGCCCCGGCCTTCGCGCAGTTCCCGGCGGCGGCACGCGCGATGCTTCCGGCGCCGGATCCGGACCTCGCCCGGCGCATCAAGGCGGTGGTCGCCCTCGCGCCCTGGGGCGCGCAACCCGGGGCCCTCGCCTGGCGTGACGAGGACCTCGCCACGCTGCGCACGCCGTTGCTGCTCGTGGACGGCGACCGCGACGATGTCGTCGATTTCGAACGCGGCGTGAAGCGCCTCTTCGAGGCGACGACCGGCTCGGACCGGTACCTGCTCGTCTACCGCGAGGCCGCCCACAACATCGCGGGCAACCCCGTGCCGTTGCCCGCCGACGCGGACTTCCAGACCATCGAGTTCCTCACCGACCCGGTGTGGCGCAAGGACCGGATCGAAGCCATCAACGAGCACTTCATCAGCGCCTTCCTCGACCTGCACCTGAAGGGCGACGCGTCGAAGCGCCGCTACCTGGACGTGCCGACCCCGATCGCCGCCGACGGCCGATGGCCGAGCGCGTTCGGCCAGCAATGGGGCGGCGCGGTGGCCGGGGACGGACAGGCCGCCTACTGGCGCGGATTCCAGCGCCGTTGGGCGAGGGGATTGGAACTTCATCACAAGGCTGCACAGCGATGACCCGGAACAACGACCTCTTCGACCTCAAGGGCCATGTCGCCCTGGTGACCGGCGGCAACGGCGGACTCGGTCTCGCCATGGCCAAAGGCCTCGTCAAGGCCGGCGCGACGCTGGCGATCTGGGGGCGCAACCGCGACAAGAACGCCGCGGCGATCGCCGAACTGCAGGCGCTCGGCGGGACCGCGCTCGCCTTCGAGGCCGACGTCACCGACCCCGCCTCCTCGTCGGCGGCGTTCGCCCGGACCTTGGAGGCCTTCGGGCGCGTCGACAGCTGCTTCGCCAACGCCGGCGGACCGGGCGTCCGGGGCCGCTTCATCGACCTCGACCGCAGCGCCTGGTCGGCGACCCACGAGCTCAACGTGCTCAGCGTGATCGAGACCTTCCAGTTGGCGACCCGTCACTGGCTTGCGCAGGGCTCGCGCGGCAAGCTGATCGTCACCTCTTCGGTGGCCGCGCTGGTGGGCCTGCCGAACTCCGCGGGCTACTGCATGACCAAGGCGGCCGTCACCGGCCTCGTGCGTTCGCTCGCGATCGAGCTCGGCAGCAGCGGCATCCAGGTCAACGCCATCCTCCCCGGCTTCATCGAGACCGAGATGTCGCTCAACACGCCGAAGGCGTTCCAGGACGGCTGTCGGCGCCGCGTGGCCTCGGGCAGCATCGGCAAGCTCGAGGACATGGAAGGCATCGCCGTCTACCTTGCCTCGCGCCAAAGTGATTTCATGACCGGCCAGGTCGTGGTGCTGGACGGCGGACACACCATCTTCCCGCTCTGACCCCGCCTCCGGGCGGGGGTCGGCGGTGCAGCGGAGGTCGACAGGAGGGACCATGACGACAGACTCCATCCCCAGCGACCGACCGCTCGACCGTTGGCGCATCATGGCGTTCGGTGCCGTGCAGTTGCCGCTCGGCATGATCGGGCTGCCGATCGCGATCTATCTCGCCCCGCTCTATTCGGGGCAGATGAAGCTCAGCCTGCAACTGATCGGCATCTCCCTCATCCTCGCGCGGCTGTCGGATTTCGTCACCGATCCGATCGTCGGCATCCTGTCCGACCGCTGGCGTCCGCGCATCGGCCGCCGCCGGGTCTGGCTGATCTTCGGCGCGCTCACCATGATGGGCGGCGTCTACATGCTGTTCCGGCCGGAACCCGGCGTGGGGCTCGCCTATTTCCTGGTCGCGGTCTCGACGGTTTACCTCGGCTACACGCTCCTGCTGCTGCCCTACCACGCCTGGGCCGCGGAGCTGTCGGACGACTACCACGTGCGCACGCGCATCAGCTCGGTGTCGCAGACCTTCAGCATCATCGGCCTCGTGACCTCCACCATCATCCCGGCCTACGTGCTGATGCGGCCCGGCGCGACGAGCGCCGACGTCATGGCGGCGCTCAGCGCGGTCATCATCCTGCTGCTGCCGGTGTGCGCCGCCCTCGCCTTCTTCCTCGTCCCGGAGCCGCGCGCGCCGCTGCGCAAGGCGCCGTTCGACATCCGGGGCGCGCTGCGGATGCTGGCGGCGAACCGCGCCTTCGCGACCGTGACGCTGCTGGTGCTGATCGCGACCGTCGGCGAGGTGTTCCGGCAGACCATCACCGTCTTCTTCGCGCGCGACGTGGCCGGCGTGACCAACATCGGCATCGTGTACTTCATGTACTTCATCGCGGCGCTGGTCGCCATGCCGGCCTGGGTCTGGTTCGCGAAGCGCGTCGAGAAGCATCGCGCGCTGGCCCTCGCGCTCGGCATCGTCGCCCTCACCAATGCGGCGATGTTCTTCGTGCCGCACGGCGGCGTCGCCCTGTTCACGGCGCTGTTCGTGCTCAAGGGCGCCTGCTATGGCGCGGTCCTCATGCTGCCGCATGCGATGGTGGCGGACACGGCCGACATCGACACCGCCGAGACGCTGGACCGTCAGCAAGGCCTGTTCTACGCGGCGCTGGCGATGGTGCAGAAGCTGGGCTACGCGTTGGGTTCCGGGCTGCCGCTGCTGATCCTCGGCTGGTCCGGTTACGCCTCGGCCGGCGAACAGCGCGAGGGGCCGCTGCTCGCGCTCACCGTGAGCTACAGCATCATCCCCTGCGCGCTGGTGCTGATCGCCGCGGCGATGGCCTGGCGCTACACCCTGACCGCCGATCGCCACGAGGCCATCCGCGCCACGATCGATGCCCGCATCGCCGCGGAGACCGCTGCTGCGACCGCTGCAGGCACCGACGGAGACCCATCCCGGCCATGATCACCGGCCTCCATCACACCGGCCTCGTCGTCCGGGACCTGGAGGCCGCCCTCGCGTTCTACTCGCAGGAGCGGGCGTTCCGGCTGGTGCACCGCTTCGAGGTGGCGGACACCGCGACGAACCGCGCACTGCTGCAGATCGAGGATGCGTCGGCACAGGCGGCCTTCCTGCAAGGCTCGCTCGGCGGGCTCGAGCTGTTCGAGTTCCGTGTGGATCGTCCGGCCACGCAGGCCGGACGCGAAGTGTTCTCGGCGGGCATCCGCCATATCTGCCTGCAGAGCGCGATCTCCGACCGGCTGTTCGATGCCTTGACGGCCGCCGGCGCACGGTCCCATGCGCGGCCGGCCGGCCTCGGCACCGGTAACAGCTACGTGTACCTGCGCGACCCGGAGGACAACCTGCTCGAACTGGAGGGCACCCCATGGGCACCCGCCGGAGCGACCCGTCCATGGTTCGCCCACACGGCGATCGTGACGCACGACATCGCGCGGCTCACGCGCTTCTACTCCATGCTCACGGGGATCGAGGTGCACCGGCAGGGCGACTTCGGCCCGGCCGCCAAGTTCGATGTGGTCGCGGGCATCCCGGAGGTGCGCTTCAAGGGCGCCTGGCTGCGCCTCGCGAACGCCGAACTCGAGTTCTGGCAGTACCTGCACCCCGTGACGACCGCCACCGGGCCGCACGATGCCGCAGCCCCCGGTTGGAACCATCTCTGCCTCGAGAGCGACGACATCGAGACCGATTTCGCACGGCTCGTCGCGCAAGGCGTCGAGATGCACGGTCCGCCACAGGACTTCGGCCTCGCACGGCTCTTCTTCTGCCGCGACCCCGATGGCAACCTCGTGGAGATCCTGCAGCCACCGCCCGCCAGCACGACCTGCGTCCGGACGGTGCTGGAGGACGTGGAGGGCAGGCTCGTGGAGGCCGCGCGGACGGCCTATCGGCAGGGCACGACGCCGCCGCCTCCTGCGCCGCCCACCACCCGGACCTGGGCGGTGAACGGCATCGAGCTGCACTGCCTCGAGCAGGGCGCAGGGCCACCGTTGCTGCTGCTGCACGGTTTCCCCGACCATGCGGCCGCCTGGCGTCCGTTGATGACGCGGCTGCAGGGATCGCTGCGCCTCGTGGCGCCCGACCAGCGCGGCTATGGCGACAGCAGCCGCCCGGCGGCGGTGGAGGACTACCGGATCGACCTGCTGGTCGACGATCTCGTCGCGCTGCTCGATGCTTTGGGACTGCCTGAAGTCCATCTCTGCGGACACGACTGGGGCGGCGTGCTCGCCTTCGAACTGGCGGCCCGTTGCCCGGGACGCGTAGCGAGCCTGGTCGCCCTGAACGCGCCCCCGCGCGCGGTGTTGCAGCACATGATCTGGCACGATCCGGCGCAACGCGCCGCATCGCAGTACATCAGCCTGCTGCGCTCACCCGGCGCGGACGCGACCTTCCATGAGTCCGCCGCGGATGGCCTGGTGGAGCGTTTCCTCGGCGATCCGCGCCGCCGCGGCAGGCTCACCGACGAGGAGGTCGCGGCCTACCGGGCCGCGTGGAGCCGACCGGATGCCTGGCGGCCGATGCTCGCGTGGTACCGCGCGGCGCCCTTCGATGTGCCCGCGATCGGCGTGCCGCCACCCGGATCGACGACCGGTGCGTCGTCGCCCCTCATCGACTGCCCGGTGCTGCTCATCTGGGGAGAGCGCGATGCCGTGTTCGTCCCCGCCATGGCGGAGGCCATCGCAGCCGCCTGCGCGGACTGCCGCGTCGAGCGGTTGACGGAGGCCGGCCATGTCCCGCACCGTGACGAACCCGAGCGCTGCGCCGCACTGATCCGCGACTTCATCGCCCATCACCCGATCGACACCGCCAAGGGGAGCACGAAGACATGACAGCATCTGCGCTGGCCGGCCGCGTCGCCATCGTCACGGGCGCGGCGAGGGGCATCGGGCTCGCCGCCGTCCGACGGCTCTGCGCGGACGGCGCCCACGTGCTCGCGTTCGACCTGCCCGGCGCGGACCTCGGCGAAGCGCTGCGCTGCGGCCGCGTGTCGGGCTTCGCCGGGGACGTCTCGCAGGCGGCCGACTGGCAGGCTGCGATCGCGCAAGCGCTGACGCTCGGCGGACGGATCGACATCCTGTTCAACAACGCCGGCATCTCCGGCGCCATCGCCGACGTGATCGACTACCCGGAGGACGACTTCGACCGCGTCATCGCGGTCAACCTCAAGGGCGTGTTCCTCGGCCTGCAGCACGTCGGCCGGCACATGCGCGCGAACCGGCGGGGCGTGATCGTCAACACCTCGTCGGTGTCGGCGTTCGGCGGCACCGGCAGCATCTTCGGGTACACGGCGAGCAAGTTCGCGGTGAACGGGATGACGAAGTCCGCCGCGGTCGCGCTGGCTCCGCACGGCGTCCGGGTGCTCGCGGTCTGCCCGAGCCCGACCGCGACGGAGATGATGTTCCAGCTCGAGCGCCGCGTCTCGCCGCAGGATCCCGAGGCGGCGCGCCCGCGCCTGGCGCAGGGCATCCCGATGGGCCGTTACGGCACGCCCGAGGAGGTGGCCGAGGTGCTCGCGTTCCTGGTGAGCGATGCCGCAGGGTTCATGACCGGCGCGCTGGTGCCCGTCGACGGCGGCACGCTCGCGAAGTGACCGGCGCCCGGATGACCCGCGCCGAACCGACCTGCACGAGGAGCCCGGCATGACGACCCCGATCGATCGCGTCTTCGGCGAGAAGTTCCTCGCGAGCATCGACGACTTCTACGCCCATGGCGTCGACTGGCTGTTCAATGAATGGTGGGAGACGGCGCCGGCCGACGCGGTCGCGAAGTACGAGGCCGCGATCCTCGAGCATCCGGAGCATGGACCGTTGGCGCGGGAGGGCTGGCTGGCGCCGGACTTCACCCTCGCCTCGCTCGATGGCTACGCGCCGGGAAGCCTCGGGCACGCCTACCGGACGTTCATGGTCGAGAACGACCTCGTGGAGCGCCTCGCGGCCGGCTACAAGGACCGCCACGACGCATTGGCGCGCAGCGGCAAGCTCGCCCGCATGCCGCCGGCGCTCGCCTACAAGGTGCTGCGCGGCTTCCAGACCCACGACCTCCACCATGTGCTGACCGGCTGCCCGGCAACGCCGTTCGGCGAACTGACCTTGCAGGCCTTCCAGTTGGCGCAGATGGAATATCCCTACGCCGCCATGTGGATCGCGGTGGTGACCGGTCACATGACCCTCTCCGATCCCTACATGATCAAGCCGGCCATGCAGGCCATCACCGACGGCTGGACCGCCGGCAGCAAGGCCCGGAGCCTCCAGTTCGTGAAGTTCGAGCACCGCCTCGCGGAGCCGCTCGAGGCGCTGCGCGCCGAGTATCGGCTGGTCCGGGACCGGCCGGTGACCGCGACGCCGCGCGTCAGGACCCCGGACCTGATGGTCACCCCGGAGTGATGCGGCTCAGGCGCCCCGCGCGCCGCGCCGGATCGGCTTGCGGGCCACCATGTGCTCGCGTCGCAATTCATTGAACGTGCCGAGGATCATCGTGACCGTCAGGTCCTCGAGCGCCTCGCGGCTCATCTTGCGCTGCAGCAGGTAGACCCCGGCCGCCGCCGGCAGGCCGAAGCTGATGTCCGTCGCCGCCTTGGCGATGTCCTCCGGCAGGCCGAAGTGCCCTGCGACGATGTCGGCGAGGTAACCCACGGCGCTGTCGCGGCTGAACTCCGTCGGGTCGTGTATGGCGGACACGGCAGGTTCCGCCTGCAGCCGCTCGATGAGCAACCCGCGTTCGTCGATGTACTTGAGGTACACATGGGTGACCGAGCGCACCAGCGCCTCGAAGGTGTCTGCCTCGCGGGCCGCCTCCACCTGCAGCCGGCGCAGGCGCCGCCATTCGCGCTGCAAGAGCTGGCGAAGCAGTTCGGTGGTGTTGGGGAAGTAGTTGTAGACGAGCGCCTTGCTGATGCCGGCCTCGCGGCCGATGCTGTCCATCGACAGCGCCGACACGCCGTCACGCGCCACGATGTCCGCCGCATGGTCGAGGATCAACGACCGCCGCTGCTCGGGCGCAAGCCGGCTGCGTTTCGCCTTCCGGGCCGGCACCGCGACAGTCAGTCTGGCTTTGGACTTCCGTTTTCCGTCAGTCATGGGGAGGCCTTTTCGTGACGCCAAGCAATTTCACGTTCAATACTCGCCTTATTAGCCGCGCGTAGCCACTTGAGTATGGATTGCACAGCAGGACGCGGATCCTCCGATAGCACCTTGCGACTAGAGTATCCGTAGATCAGCTGTGGTTTGCCGCTGGGCGTGTAGATCCACTCGTTGGGTCGGTAAAACCCCCAGCCACGCTTATCCGCAGCGGCTTTCTCCTTATGACTCGGATGCGGTGAAGGGTCGAGGCCGACGACTCGTGGTTTCCTCGATGCGCAGGGAGCATACCGAGCGCTCGTAGTGCGCATTAATGGAATGGATCGGGCACCTCGAGTCCGTGTCTTTATCTTCTCGGAATTCAACACGAATCCCATTGGCTTCGAGGGTGGAGAGGATGGAGATGAATCGATCGGCACTCCATCGAAGTTTGGTCTGCGATACCCGGATAGGCGCCTCGATGGTTCTACGCGGGGCAGACAGAATTCCGCGCTCATCGACGAAGCCCTCAGCCTTGAGGTATTTAAGGTAAGCCTCGATAGTGATCGCCGCAGCGGAGCTCGCTTTGCTCGGGACAATTAGGTGTTCGGCTTCAACCCGGTCGTCTTTATCGGGCTGCTGACTCGTAATCTGGATCTCAGGGTCGCGGTCAGGGTTGGGTAACGGCCTTAAATATTGTTCCCGCTTGTCAGGCTTCATCAGAAAGAAGCCCGATGGAGGGCGGGGAATATCGTAGCGAGTGCAGATCTTCTTCAGACCGTTATCGGAGATCCCCATCTCCGCCCCGAGCGAGGTCAAAGTCCGCTCCCAAACCTGGCGGTAGAGTTCGGAGCGCCTAAGTACGGTCGTCTTCATCGTAGGCACCTCGGTACAAATCCTCTCTGGGATCGTTGACCGACGGGTGGCGATGAATCAAGCCGATTCCTCCGTCGTGGTTCCTACTGTCGTTTAAACGACATTCGGGACACTCCACGCGGTGACTTCGCGGGTTCGTCAATCCTCGTTTTTGACGATTCTTTTATCGCTCAAAGAAAAGTGGTTGCCTGTTATCGAGGAGTAGGTAATCTGCTATTCGACGTTATAGGTGAAGAGTGTCAAAAACCCCTGAAAAACACGTCAAAAACGCGATAGTTACATACACATTCTCTTACACAC
>JBMTAR010000055.1:0-11736 GCA_049428925.1 Gemmatimonadaceae bacterium | reverse complement strand
TGCCCTCCTGGGAGTGATTCAACGGGGGCACATTGGCGTTTGGGGGGGTTGCCCGCCCCCCCGGTCCCACAGGTCAGGCGCCATCAGGAGCCCGAGCGAGCCCCCCCCGATGGTGCGGAGGAACTCGCGCTTGTCCATCGTCAGTTCGCCGAGGCGAGCGCGTGGACCGACCCGGCGAGGAGCTTCACCTTCGCCGCATCACTCGACCCGGTCTCGGCATCGAGCGCGCGCCCGAGGGCGTGCAGCGCCTCGCTGCGCGCGGCGCCGCTCATCCCCTCCGCGGCCGTGAGCTTGGCCCGCACGTCGGCGAGACGACGCGCCGCGAGCCCGTTCGACCGCTCGAGCTGGTCGACGTACGCACGGCTGAGCGCGAAGCTCGGCGGCCAGACGATTTTCGGCTGCCCCTGCGGGTTCAGCTGGGCGAATCGCACGGTGTTCGCCGCATCGATCTCATTCTTCGTGAGATACGCGCTCGGCGTGAGCTCGAAGATGTCGAGGCCACGCGCGATCTCTGAGCTGACGATCAGGCCGTTGTACCAGTACACCGACCAGGAGCCGGCGCTCACCATCCGCGTGGAATCGACCGGTCCACGATCGTGGAAGGCGATCTCCACCGGGCGCTTCGCATCGGTCCAGTCGAAGACCGAGATGCCGCCCTGATACCACGACTGCACCATGATGTCGCGCCCGGGGATCGGGATGAGCTTCCCGTTGTGCGCCACGCAGTTCTCCTGCGCGGTCTGGGCGGCCGGCATCTTGTAGTAGCTCTGGAACGTCATCGTGCGGTTCTCGAGCGTGAAGATCGCGTCAGCGCCCCAGGCCATCGGGTCGCTTGCGCGGCACTTCGGGCCGCCACCGCCGCCCCACTCGTCGGTGAAGAGGATCTTCGTCCCGTCGTTGTTGAAGGTCGCCGAGTGCCAGTACGAGAAGTTCGAGTCGGCGACGGCACCGATGCGGCGCGGGTTCACCGGGTCGGAGATGTCGAGCAGGAGACCGTACCCCTCGCAGGCGCCGCCCGCGAGCCCGATCGCCGGATAGACCGTGATGTCGTGGCACTGCGTCGGGCCGGGGCGCGGGCCGTTCCGCCGCGCCGGCGTGATCCCGGCCATTCGGCCCACGATGTCATTGATGTTGGCACGGAGCGCGGCGCTGTCGGCCCCGGTCGCGGCGCCCGAGCCACCACGCGCCCGCACGATGCTGTCGAGCAGCGGCCGAGTGAACTGCGGCGGCGCGATCATGGTCTGCCCCTCGATGTCGATCACGAACGCCCCCGAGGCCTTGGCGGCCGCCAGCATCCGCTCCGCGTTGGCGCGATCCTCAGGCGCTTCGCCGTGCCGCGGCGGCGCGACGAGATCGTTGAAGATGCGTGGCGAGCTCACGATCGCGGCCCGCTCCGGGTTCGCGAGCGGAATCTTGATGACCTCGATGCGAAACAGCGCCGAGTTCGGATCCACGTCCGGGGTCTCGCGCACGCAACCCGGGAGCTCGTTCGGCGAGCGGATGCCCGCGGAGCCGGAGATGTAGACGTAGACATTCTCCTTGTCCTTCGGGTCCTCAAGCACCGTGTGCGTGTGCGACCCGCGGCACGTCTGCACGTTCGCGACGTTCTTCGGATTCTTGATGTCCGTGATGTCAAAGATGCGAAGGCCACGGAGCCGGATGCTGCTCACCGTGTCCCGGACCCCCTGCGTGCCGCAGTCGAGACGGCCCGAGAGGCCCTCGCCCGAGACGAAGAGCAGGTTGCCGTAGACCGAGACATCGCTCTGCGACGCCGGGCAGTGCAGCGAGGCCGCGAGGACCGGCTGCGCGGGGTTCGAGAGGTCCCACACCTGATAGCCGGCGTAGTTGCCCTGGATGGCGTACTTGCCGCTGAAGGCAAGGTCGGAGTTGGTCTGCCCGGCGAACGGTTCAGGCGAACGGGTCTTCGACACGACGCGAAGGTTCCACGCCGCCTCGGCGGCGTCGAACAGGCCGGCGCGCAGCCCGACGCGGGGGTCGGGCGAGGGGGCCGCGGCAGGGGTCGGGGCGCCGCCCGGGGCGCAGGCCCCGAGGAGGGCACCGAGCCCAAGGAGAAGACCACCGCGCAGACGGTGGGAGAGCGAGGACGACATTTCCGACACTCCTGGACGAGGGGAACGGGTGAAACGGTGAAGGGCCGTCCGGCCGCGGCTCACGGGAGACCGCGCTGCAGGACGACGGCGACCAGCATCTGCTCCATCCGCGCGATCTCCGTGGACTGATCCACGTTGACGTCGGAGGCGAATTTGAAGACGAGCTCGTCCTCCCCCGCCCCGGGGGCGGAGAAGAGCTGCCGCACCATCGCGGTCGCGCCGCGGTGATGTTGGATCATGAAGCGGAGGAACCGCTCATCGAAGTCGGTCCCGCGGCTGCGCGCGAGCTCCGCCACCTGCTCCGGCGTGAGCATCCCGGGCATCAGCATCGTGTGGGTCATCCCCCCCATCTCGTGCGTCATCCCGTTCGGGTTGGCGGGGGGGACCGGCTGCCGACGGTCGGCCAGCCAGCTCTGCATCGTGTGGATCTCGTCGACCTGCGCGTTGATGATCCGCGCCGCGAGGGTGCGGATGGCTTCACTCCCGGCCCGCTCCGGGGCGAGGCGCGCCATCGCGATCGCCTGCGCGTGATGCCCGATCATCCCCGACATGAACTCGACGTCAGCGGTCGTGTAGGGATGCCGGATCGAGTCCGCGACCGCGTCGGCGATGGCGGCGGCCGACGCGGGGCCGACGGTCGGGACCACCGGGGTGTCGGGGAAGCCGGTGAGGGTGTCGCGGTCGGCGGTGCTCGGCGTGGGCGCCGACGACACCGCAGTGCTCGCAGGGGCAGGCATCGGGCGCGGTGCCGTTGCAACGCCCCCCCCCCGGCACGCGGGCGCGCCGACGAGAAGGGCCACGACCCCAACGGGGCGCGCGAGGGAACGCATCACACAGACTCTGGGGGAGCGCATCATACCTCCTAGATTCTACCCGGTGGCGCGGTGACGCGGAACGGGAGGACCATCCCGACGTCATCTTGACTGACGAAACACACTGGTTGCACTTTGTTCTGTCACCGAACAAAGCCTGCCATTCTCCTCCCCCGCCTGCGCGCGGAGGTCCCCCCCATGTGGTGCCATCTGGCGCGGCGGTTCCTGTTGGTCGGCAGTCTGGCGGCCGGGCTCGTCCCCCGACCGTCGGTGGCGCAATCTGTGGACGAGCCGGTGCGCGTGGTGCACGACTCGACCGGACTCCGACTCACCGTGGGCGGACGCCCGTTGATGATCAACGGCGTCAACTGGGACTACATCCCGATTGGCGAGAACTACGCGTACGCCCTCTGGACCCAGCCGGATGCGTTCATCACAGAGGCGCTCGAGCGGGAGATGTCCCTGGTGCGCCGGATGGGGGCCAATGCGATCCGCGTCTATGCTGGGATCCCGCCCCGCTGGGTGCGATACATCTACGAGACCTACGGGATCCACACGGTCCTGAACCACGCCCTCGGCCGCTACGGGGTCACGATCGACGGTGTCTATCAACCGCAGACCGACTACTCGAATCCTCGAGTCCGTGCGGCGATCACCGCCGAAGTGATGGCCCTCGTGCAGGAGTTCCGCGGCACCCCGGGACTCCTGCTCTGGTTGCTCGGCAACGAGAACAATTATGGGCTCAGCTGGCGATCGGCCGAGACCGAGGCGCTCCCGGTCGGCGAGCGCGACGCGGCCCGGGCTCGGCATCTCTACTCGCTCGTGGGCGAGGTCGCCCGAGCCGTGAAGGCGGCCGATCCGGCGCACCCCGTGGCCTACGCCAACGGCGACCTCCAGTATGTCGACCTCATCGCGCAGGAGGCGAAGGGGATCGACATCCTCGGTGCGAACGTCTATCGCGGCGCCTCCTTCCGCGACTTCTTCGACGTGGTCGAGGCGAAACTCGGGATCCCCGTCCTCTTCACCGAGTTCGGGGCCGACGCATGGAACGAGCGCGAGGCCCGCGAGGACCAGGAGGCGCAGGCGCGCTACCTCATCGCGCAGTGGGAGGAGATCTACGGGCACGCGGCGGGCCTCGGGCGTCCTGGGAACGCGATCGGCGGCTTCACCTTCCAGTGGAGTGATGGCTGGTGGAAGTTCGGCCAGGAGTCACGACTCGACATCCACGACGTCAACGCGTCGTGGCCTGCGGACGCCTACCCGCACGACTTCGTGCCGGGTGAGAACAATATGAACGAGGAGTGGTGGGGGATCGTGGCGAAGGGCGCACCGGACACTCGCGGGCTCTTCGAGCTCTATCCACGCGCCGCGTACTATGCACTGCAGCGCATCCACGCGATCGATCCCTACGCCCCGGGGACGACGCGTGTCGCCCTGCGGTCGAAGTTCGCCGCGATCGACCCGGGCGCGCTGACGGCGCAGGCGCGCGCGGAGCGCGGCGGCGCCGGCGCGGGGCCGGCGCCGCTCCGCCTCAAGGGGATGCGCCTCGAGCTCACGAACTTCGCGACGGGCGGGACGTCGATTCGCACGCCGGGCGCCGATGCCCCGAGTCTCACGGACCGCCCGGCGTTCCGCGGCTTCGATCGGATGGAATCGTACTTCGTCGAGGTCGAGGCGAAGCCCTCGGAACGCCTGCAGGCGACGCTCGCGGTGAACGTCCTCGGCCACGTCCCCGAGAACCCGATCGACGAGATCTTCTACGAGAACCGCGGGCGTGCCCGGACGCTGGCCCTGACGTCCGGTGACGGCCTTGCCACCGATGGCCTAGAGCGGCTGAAGGTCTACCGCGCCCACGTGACCTGGGATGCCCGCACCTTCCGGCTCGAGGCGTTCAACCGCTCGGGGCACTACCACTGGGGGTACGAGGGCGACTTCTTCGGCGTCTACCGCGAGGCGAACTACGGTCGCAACATCGACACCTACAACGCGGCGGCACCCCTCGGCGTCGAGTTCACCGGGAAGCGCGCGCTCGACGGCCTCAAGGTCGCGGTCGGTCCCGAGCTCTGGTGGGGCGCCAATCCTGCGGCGCTCTTCAAGTACCGCCGGCGCGTCGCCGGCATCGATGTGACGGGGCTGTATCACGAGGACCTCGCCCGCATCCCGGCCGGCGCGACCACGAGCTCGCTCGCGATCCCGCTCCCGCCGACGCGGCGCCTCTCGTTGCATCTCGCGACGACGCTCCTCGGCGTCGGGCTCGACCTCGGCGGCATCTGGGCCGGGTCCACGCGGGTCGGGGAGACCTTCCAGCGCGTGGAGGGGAGCCCCGGGAGCTATCAGGTGCTCGGCGACGAGATCCGGCCGAGTGACACGTTCGGCGCGAAGGCAAAGCTCTCGTTCTCGCGCGGTCGCGTGAACTGGTACGCGCAGGGCGCCCTGATGGGGCTCGTCGCCGACGGGGGACCGACGGCGGTGCAGACCTTCACCGGGTGGTGGCTCCGCGACACCGGGATGAGCAATCAGTGGAATGCGATGACCGGGTTCACCTACTCCATCGGCCACCTGCAGATCGCCCCGAATGTGCTCGTGCAGCAGCCGCTGGTGGGGCCGATCCCGCGCGGCGCCCCGGCGCCGGCGCGTCTCCGCAACGTCCTGCGGGATCCGTTCGTGGTGCGCGCGAACCGCGAGATGGCGGCGGGCGAGCTGCTGCTAACGTGGGACCCGACGCCCGCGACCTGGATGTACCAGTGGGACAATGACGTGCGAGAGGATGCCCGCTTCGCGGCGAGCCTCGCGTACACGTACAAGCACATGCCGACGGGGATGGACGCGGCGATCGGCATCCTCGCGGACGGTCGGACACCGTTCGCCTTCCCGGCCTCGACGCCGGGACGTGACCTCTGGGAGATCCGCGCGCGCACCGTCGCGCGGCTCGGGCGCGAACTCCGATTCATCGTGAACGCCTACGGCGGCAAGGCGGAGCCGAACGGTGACAGCCAGCGCCTCGTGACGCGGGCGGGCGGCGACCTGCGGCTCATTGCGGGGCCGCTGAAGGTCATCGGCGCGGCGAAGTTCAACGACTTCGGTCCGTACGACTACCACCGCGATTTCAACCTCACCTTCCCGACGCAACTGATGGCCGACGTCGCCTACGTCTTCGGCAAGCCGCAGTGGTTCGACCTGCCCGAGACGAAGTTCGGGCTTCGCGGCACCTGGCGGACTCTGGACCGCTACTCGCCCCGCTACTGCCCCACCACCACGACGAACGCCGCCGGCGACACTGTCTGCGACGCCGGCGCACCCGGATTCCCGCTCGGGCGTGAGTGGGAGCTTCGCAGCTATCTGACGGTGGCGTGGTGAGCGCCCCGACGCTGCCGCCGCTGACGGCCCCCTCAGCGCCCCCAACCACCGAGCTCCCACCCGAGGGGCCGATGGCGACGCCGACGGCGGCGCAGATCGAGGCGCGCGTCGAGGCGGTGCTCGCGCGGCTCACGCTGGATGAGAAGCTCGGGCAGATGCTGATGGGCGAACGGGCGTCCACCACTCCGGACGACGTTCGGACGCATCATATCGGTGCGGTGCTGAGCGGCTCCGGCTCCGTGCCTGGCGCCAACACGCCCGCCGACTGGGTCGCCCTGAACGACGCCCTCTGGGCCGCCTCCACCGACCCGCGCGATGGACGCGCCGCGATTCCGCTCCTGTACGCGGTCGATGCGGTGCACGGCCATGCGAATGTCCGTGGCGCGACGATCTTCCCGCATCACATCGGCCTGGGCGCGGCGCGCGACCCGGAGCTGATCGAGCGACTCGCGCGTGTCTGCGCCCGCGAAGTGCTGGCGACGGGGCTCGACTGGAACTTCGCGCCGACGCTTGCCGTGGTGCAGAATGTCCAGTGGGGACGGACCTACGAGAGCTTCTCCGACGACCCGGCCCTCGTCGCCGCGTATGCCGAAGCGTTCGTCCGCGGGATGCAGGGCTCGCTCGACGACGACGGCGTGCTCGCATGCGCGAAGCACTGGATCGGTGACGGTGCCACGTCCGAAGGAATTGACCAGGGCGATTCGGTCCTGACGCCGGACGCGCTGGAGCGCACGCATCTGCCGCCGTACCTCGCCGCGCTGCGGGCTGGGGTGCAGACGGTGATGGTGTCGTTCAACAGCGTCAACGGAACCAAGTGCCACGCCCATCAGGCGCTCCTGACGGGGCTGCTCAAGGAGCGCCTCGGGTTCCAGGGCCTCGTCGTGTCGGACTGGGACGGGGTGGACCAGGTCGCCGACGACCTCGACCAGGCGATCGTGCTCGCGGTCAACGCGGGCGTCGACATGATCATGTGCGCTGCCGATTGGCGTCGACGGCTCGCTGGCCTCAGCGCCGGCGTGGCCTCGGGCGCCATCCCGATGGCGCGCATCGACGACGCCGTGCGGCGCATCCTCCGCGTGAAGGTGCGCGCCGGACTCCTCGACCGGGTGCGGCCTGCGGAGCGGCCGTGGGCGGCGAGCGAGACGTTCGGCAGCGCCGCGCATCGCGCGGTGGCCCGGGAGGCGGTGCAGCGCTCCCTCGTGCTGCTCCAGCACGAAGGGGAGGTGCTGCCGCTACGCGGGGAGCAGCGAATCCTCGTTGCGGGCAAGCACGCCGACGATGTGAGCCATCAGTGCGGTGGCTTCAGCGCCGCGTGGCAGGGGACGCACGGCAACGACGCGATCGTCGGCGGGACATCGATCTGGCAGGGCATCCAGGCCGTCGCCCCGGGGGCGACGCTCAGCGTGGATGGCTCGGCCGCGGATCCTGCCCAGCATGATGTTGCCGTGGTGGTGATCGGAGAGATGCCGTACGCCGAGGGGATGGGGGACATTCGTCCGGGGGGTCGGATCACACCCCCACTCCCCGGTGGCCTCTTCACCGTGAACCTCGAGCCGTACGGCACCACCTTGGAACTCGCGTCCCGTCACCCCGAGGACCTCGCGACGATCGAGGCGATCCGTGCCAAGGGGATCCCCGTCGTGGTGGTCCTCCTCTCGGGTCGTCCGCTCCTAGTCGATCGCGAGCTGGCCGCGTCACAGGCGTTCGTCGCCGGTTGGCTCCCGGGCTCCGAGGGAGCGGGCGTCGCCGACGTCCTCTTCGGCACGACGCCGTTCAGCGGCGTCCTCCCGGTCGGGTGGCCCGCCACGGCGCCTGCGCCGGACGGACAGGCTCCACTGCGGTTCCCGCGCGGCTTCGGCCTCACGCTGCGCTGACGGCGGCGCGGCGCGCGGCCTCTTCTCTTACCCGTCCTCCTGTGCGTCTGCGCTCTGCCCTCCTCAGCCTCGCCCTGCTCCTCGGCGCCTGCTCCGGCGCCACAGAGCCGGAGTATTCGCTCGTCTGGTCGGATGAGTTCGACGGTCCGGCAGGCGCAGCGCCCGACCCGCAGGTCTGGGTCGCGGACATCGGTACCGACTGGGGAAACGCCCAGCTCGAATTCGACACGGACCGGCGGACGAACGCCGCGCTCGACGGTGCGGGGCGGCTCGCCATCACGGCGCGCCAAGAGTCGTATCTCAATCGGTCCTATACCTCCGCGCGGCTGAAGACCCTCGGCCGCAAGCAGTTTCGCTATGGCCGCTTCGAGGCCCGGATGCAGATGCCGACGGGCAAGGGCCTCTGGCCGGCCTTCTGGCTCCTCGGCGCGAACTTCCCGTCGGTCGGCTGGCCGCGGTCTGGCGAGATCGACATCATGGAGTACCGCGGCCAGGAGCCCAGCATCGTGCACGGCTCGATTCACGGCCCAGGGTACTCCGGGGGCGCTGCGATCACCCGGAAGTACACGCTCCCCGACGGGCGACTCGACACCGACTTCCACGTCTATCGCGTCGATTGGAGCCCCCGCGACATCCGGTTCTATCTCGACGACGTGCTGTACCACGTCGTCGCCAAGGGCGACCAACCCGGTGATTGGGTCTTCGACCACGAGTTCTTCATCATCCTGAATCTCGCGGTCGGCGGCAGCTTCATCGGCGCGCCCGATGCGTCGACCATCTTCCCACAGACCCTCCTTGTGGATTGGGTCCGCGTCTATCAGGAGATCCGATGAGCGCAGCCGCGCGCCGCCGCACGGGGCTCTTCCGTATCGCCCTCTCCGCCTGGCATCGGCGGCTCGGTCCGTCCACTGGCCCAGAGACGCCTCGGCACGTCACCCCCGCGTCCGACCGTATCCCCTTCTCGCACAAGATCGCCTACGGCCTCGGCGGCTTCGTCAACAACACGCTGGCGGCGGCGATCGGCGGGATGCTCATCATCCTGAACCTCGGCTTCGGGATGAATCCCGCGCTCGTCGGCCTCGCGAGCGCCCTCCCGCGTGTCACCGATGCGCTCACCGACCCCTTGATGGGATTCCTCTCGGACGGCACGCGCTCCCGGTGGGGCCGGCGGCGTCCGTACATCTTCATCGGGGCGCTCTTCTCCGGTCTTTCCTTCATCGCGCTCTGGCTTCTCCCCGTCGGCAAGAGTGAGCTCTGGTACTTCTGGTACTTCACGATCGGCTCGACGGTCTTCTACGTCGGCTACACGGTCTTCGCGACCCCGTGGGTGGCGCTCGGCTACGAGCTGACCCCCGACTACCACGAGCGGACCCGGCTGATGGGCGTGCAGAACTTCATCGCCCAGCTCGCCTACATCGTCTCGCCCTGGTTCCTCTGGATCATGACCAACACCGCGTGGTTCCCGACCCCCGCGGACGGGGCGCGCGGGCTCGCGATCGGCGTTGGCGTCGTGGCGTGTGTGGTCGGCGTGGTCCCGGCGATCGTCCTGCGGGAGCGCCTCGTGCCCGCCGGACCGGGGCGTGACCCCTCGCTGCCCGCGCCGTCGTCCGCTCCGACTGCCGGCGCCTCCACGGCCGCCAATGCACCCGGGCGGTGGGATGCCGTCCGGCGCAGCACCGGCGAGTTCTTCCGCGGCTTCGCCACGACGCTCCGGACCGGGCCCTACCTTCGGCTCTGCCTCGCGACCTTCCTGGTCTTCAACGGCTTCATCATGATCTCGTCGTTCCAGTCGTACGTCGTGATCTACTACGTCTTCGGCGGAAATCAGGAGCTCGGCGCTCGCTACACCGGGTACGCCGGCACCCTCGGGGCGATCTCAACCTTCGGCGTGATCGCCCTGATCACCTGGCTGGCGACGCGGATCGGCAAGCAGCGCGCCTTTTTCGTGTCCACGGGCCTCTCGATGGTTGGGTACGCCCTGAAATGGGTCTGTTACGACCCGGCA
Organism: Gemmatimonadaceae bacterium; assembly: GCA_049428925.1. Classification (GTDB taxonomy): domain Bacteria; phylum Gemmatimonadota; class Gemmatimonadetes; order Gemmatimonadales; family Gemmatimonadaceae; genus Pseudogemmatithrix. The sequence continues at coordinate 1,577 of JBMTAR010000055.1, read as the reverse complement.
CGGCCCTGGCTGCTGCTCGTCCCCGCCCCCTTCCTCGCCTTCGGTCTCGGTGGACTCTTCACCCTCATGGGGGCGATGATGGCCGACGTCGTCGACACCGACGAGCTCGCCACCCGTCAGCGCCGTGAGGGAATGTTCGGCTCCATCTTCTGGTGGGTGGTGAAGGTGGGGATGGCTGTCGCGCTCGCCCTCGGCGGGGTCGTGCTCAGCGCGACCGGGTTCGACGTGGCGCTCGGTGGGGAGCAATCCGCACGGACGCTGTACCTGCTGCGTGTCGCGGACGTCTGGATCCCCTTCGTCGCCTCCGGCATCGCAATCTGGGTGATGGCGGGCTATCCGCTCACCGAGGCGCGCGCCTACGAGGTGCGGGCCGAGCTGGAGCGGCGGCGGGCGACGGCATAGGCCGGCGGCATAGGCCGGCAGCATAGGCCGGCGACTGAGCGGAGACGAACGGCGCGCTCAGCCGCGTCGCGGTCACCCGCCCTGTCGTGCACGCGCGACGGGCCGGAACAGCCGGGGGTCGGAGAGCGCCGCATCGAGCACGAGGGTGGCGGCCCCGAGCGCGATCCCGTGCGAACCCAGCGTACTCGCACGGATCTCCGTGGCGGCCGCAGCCGGCACGAAGGTCCGACGGAGCGCGGTCGCGCGCAGCGGCGCGATGAGCTTCTCCCCGAGCCCGGCGATCCGTCCCCCGAGGATGACCGCCGCCGGATTCATCAGGTTGAGCATCCCCGCGACGGCGACGCCCAAGTGCTCCGCGACTTCGTGCACCACCTGCAGCGCGAGGGGGTCATCGGCGCGTGCCGCCTCCTCCAATCGCGCGACGGTCGGTACGCCCGCCGCGAGCGCGCTCTGCGGATAGACGGGCCGCAGCGCGATGATGCGCGCCGCCAGCGCCGGTGCGCCGACGAACGTTGTCAGGCAGCCCCGGTTGCCGCAGTTGCAGGTCTCGCCGCGGGGGTCGATGGCGACATGGCCGATCTCACCGCCGACGCCGCTCGCGCCGCGGTGGATACGCCCGTCAATGACGTGCCCCGCCCCGATCCCGGTCGCGATCTTGATGAACGCGAAGTGGTCGAGTCCCTGCGCGGCGCCCCACCACCGCTCGGCGAGGGCGCCGAGGTTCGCGTCATTGTCGACGAGGACGGGGCCCCCGAGGTCCGCGAGGAGGGCCTCAAGGCCGTGGCGACCCTCCCAAGCCGGCATCGCAATCGTCGAGAGGCGATCGGGGTGTCGGACGTCGACCGGACTCGGCACCGCGATACCGATGCCGACGATCCGGGTGCGGATCTCCGGCCCGGCGGCGTCAACGCACTGATCGACCAGTCGGCGAATGAGCGCACGCGCCCCGGCAGGATCCATCTGGACCGGGTGCGCCATCCGTTCAGACGACAGGATCCGGCCCCGGAGGTCGGTCACGATTACCGCCACATGGGAGGCGCCCATATCAACGCCCACGATCGCCCCCGCGGCATCTTGGAACTCGAGGACGATGGGGCGGAGACCCCCGCGCGAGTCGCCGACCCCCGCCTCGGCCACGAGCCCGGTGCCGAGAAGGGTCTCGACGATCTCCGAGA